>JADGBD010000108.1:3021-6637 GCA_015231665.1 Gammaproteobacteria bacterium | reverse complement strand
CAGACCCAGGTCGCGGCCGGGCAAATCCAGCTTCTGTTGCAGGTAGATCATCGGATTCTCTTGTTTGAACTGTGCCAGCAGGGCCTTGAGGTTCTTGTCCTTGGCGCTGACCAGCGCCATCCCGCGAGCCTTGGTGGAGTATAGGGGCTTGAGGATGGCGGTGCCAAAGTCGCGGATCGCCTGCAGGGCGGCGTCCAGGTCCTCGGTGATCAGGGTCGGCGGCATGGGTATCTGCTGGGCATGCAGGCTGAGGGTGCAGCTGAGGCGATTGATCAGGCGCAAAATCTGCTCGGCCGGGCTGAACACCCGCACCCCCGCCGCCTCCGCCAAGCGCAGCAGTTCGAGTCGGTCCAGCGTCGCTGGGCTGTAGCGGGCGCTGATCTTTTTCACGATCAGGCCATCCAGCTGACAGAGGTCCTGACCCTGATAGAGCAGACGCCCCTGGGTCAGGTCGAGGCTGACCTCGGCCATGTCCACCACCAGGCGAAAGCCGGTGCGGCTCTCGATCTCATCGGCGAGGGCCTCGGTGGACCATTTGCCGGGAATACCCACCACCGCCAGTTTAAGCAACGAATATCTCCTGCAGGGGGATGCGATAGCCTTGCGCCCTGTGTGGATCGACCCGCAACACCTGCTCGATCAGATAGCGCCCGCGCAGGAACATGCTGCTGGCCAGGGCCTCGTCGAGCACGAAACGAGTGGAGGTGACAAAGGAGCGTGCCAGCCCCAGGGCCAGACGCAGTTCAAACCCCAGATCGCCCTGCTGAGCGGCAAACCCTGCGGCAGTGCGGTACAGATCCAGCGCGGTGGCCATGATCCGCCGGCGCAATGGGGCATCAAGGATCTGCAGGCGGTAGTTGGAGACCATGAACACCGAGACGTCCTGGACATAGTCCATGTAGCAGGAGCGGTGCAGGTCGATGAAGCGAATCTGCCGCCGATCCGGATCGTAGATGATGTTGTCGATGTTGAAATCGCCGTGGATGTAGACCGAAAAGGGCGCCTTGAGCCCGGCCTCGTAGTCCGCCGCCTGCTTCAGCAGCCGGTCCAAGCTCGGTTGGGGCAGGCCGCAGATGCGGCTTTCACCCTGGACAAAGCCCGGATGCACACCGTAAACCTGACCCATACGCTGGCCCATCTGATGGATGAAATGGGCCTCCGCCGGCTGCGGGCTGAGGGTCTCGCGCCACACCGAGAGCAGGGTCTTGCTCAGCTGCTCCATGGCCTCGGCGAGCAGGGCATCGGACTCCTGCAGCAGAATCCGCTCGATGGTCATGCCTGCCAGATGTTCGATCAGCAAGGCCGCCGATTTGCCGCGCTTGTGGTAATCGATGATCCGCGGCGCCACCCCGGGGTAGATCTCATGCCAGCTCTCCACCCCCTGGCGTTCTTCCTTGAGCTTGCGCCGCTCGCCGTCCTTGTAGATCGCCAGATAGCCCTCGTCACCGCCGGCGCTGATCGCCGAGATGGCACCGCCAGAGCGGGAATCGGCAAGGGGCTGCAGCTGCAGGTCGTCGAGCGGCCGGGCCGTATCCAGCCGCGCCACCGAGGCCTGCAGGTTGTTGAAGCGGTCCAGGCTCATGGGCTGGCCCAGGGCGCTGGAGAGGATCGCCTCGCTGATGCCGCGCAGGCAGTCTCCCATTTGCTCGATGTCGTGGGTGATGAACAACCCGGCGATGAGCTGGGCGGTCTTGCCGCAAGCCTTGAGCTGGTCGCTGTAGCTGCGCCTGAGCTTGCGGCAGCGGCGCTTGATCTTGCTATCCACCTCGGCCAGGCGCAGGGCCAGGCGGGTGTCCTTGGCCTGCGGCGAAGCACCGAGCAGGGCCAGCCCCTTGGCGATGACCCGCAACTGCTTGGCATGCCGGCTCAGCTCCAGGGCATCGGTGGCCTCCAGCTCGGCGAACTGGCCGATGCAGTCGCGACACAGGGCGGTGATCCGGTCCAGCTCGCCGGCGATGTCCTCCATCGCGCTCAGCTGCAGGGCATCGGCCTCGTGCTCCTGGGCATAGCTCAGCTGCTGCAGGCAGGCACGCTGGATGCGCTGCTTGAGGTTCTGCGCATAGCCGGCCCGCTGCACCACCTGCTGGGCCGCGTGGGGCTGCTGCTGGCGGAGAAAATCCGCCAGATGGTCCAGCTGACCGCCGACCTCAACCAGCAGAAAACGCAGATTTTCCTCGATGCCTTTGCTCAGCAGCATGTTTGATCAGCCTGACTGGATACATCGAAACCGGCAAAAACCCAACCCAAGAGGACGCAGAGAGCGCAAAGGAGCGCAGAGAACCCGGAGGGCTGAGTTTTCTCTGCGCACAGGCAACAGTCTAAACTCTGCGGCCTCTGCGCTTCTCTGCGTGCTCTGCGTCCTAAAATTTTCAACATCGGGTTCAGCATTCACTGGCAGGGAACAATTCAGCGGCAAGGATGGCCGCAAACGGGCGCGACTATAGCATCCCCACTGGACAATTTTTGTTACAGGCTGCACTGTATTGGCGCATTGACTGCGCTATACCAACCGCAGCCCCTGTAGCCCGGATACAGCGAAGCGAAATCCGGGGAGAGGCCGCACAAATCAGAGCCCTTGCCCAGAGGCAACCCCGGATTCCGTTCCACTTCATCCGGGCTACAATCTGTGAAACATCCGTGACGAGTCCCGAGTCCCCGGTCCCGAGTCCCGAAACAGTCATAGAGATGTTGCATGTTTCGGGGTGTCGCTGCTCGCTCCATGAACCTTAGTAAGGACCGGTCCATGACCCAAATTCTTCTCAGCCGGCGGGTGCAGATCCCCGATGCGCTGAAAATCAGCCGCTATTTCAAGGCCCCGGAGCTCGGTCCGCAGCTGCTGTTCTTCAGCGGCGGCTCGGCGCTCAACAGCCTCAGCCGCACCCTCAAGGGCTACACCCACAACTCCATCCACCTGGTCACGCCCTTTGATTCCGGCGGCAGCTCGGCCAAGCTGCGCCAGGCCCTGCAGATGCCCGCCATCGGCGATCTGCGCAGCCGCATGACCGCCCTGGCCGATGAGAGCGTCACCGGCCACCCGGAGATCTTTCGCCTGTTCACCTATCGGTTGCCGCGAAAAAAGGCCAACAAGGCGCTGCTCGGCCAGCTGCAGGACCTGGCGGCCGGCCGGGATCAGTTGATCCGCGAAATTGCCAACCCCATGCGCCGGCTGATCTGCAACCAGCTGGGCTATTTTCTCGAGGCCATGCCGCCGGATTTCGACCTGCGCGGGGCGAGCATCGGCAATCTCATCCTCGCCGGCGGCTACCTCAATAACCACCAGCACCTGGACCCGATCATCTTTCTCTTCTCCAAGCTGGTGAATGTGCAAGGCACGGTGCGCGCGGTGGTCAACGACAACCTGCATCTGGCCGCGGAACTGGAAAACGGCGAGTGGATTCTCGGCCAGCACCGCATCACCGGCAAGGAGACCCGGCCGATCGACTCGCCCATCCGCCAGCTGATGCTCAGCCGCTCCCTCGACGAGTTCATCCCCGCCCAGTCGCGCCTGCGCAACAAGGTCCGCCGCCTGATCGGCAGCGCCGAGCTGATCTGCTACCCCCCGGGCAGCTTTTACACCAGCCTGCTGGCCAACCTGCTGCCCCAGGGGGTGGGCCGG
>JADGBD010000108.1:0-3011 GCA_015231665.1 Gammaproteobacteria bacterium | reverse complement strand
GGGCGATTGCCGGGCGCGGCGGGCCCAAGGTCTACATCCCCAACCTGGGCCGCGACCCCGAACAACTGGGGCTGGACCTCCAGGGCCAGATCCAGCGCCTGCTTGCCCAGCTGCAACAGGACGCCCCCAGCGCCAGCCCGGATCAGCTGCTCAACTTCGTCCTCCTCGACAGCCGCCAGGGCGACTACCAGGGCAAGCTCTCCGCCAAGGCCTTGGCGGCCCTGGCAGCCCTCGGCATTCAGATCATCGACATGCCGCTGATCAGCAAAGCCAGCTCCCCCTGCTACGACAATCGCCTGCTGGCCCCGGCCTTGCTGTCGTTGACTTGAGGGTGCAGACGCTCAGCAAGAGCGAACGCCAACCCCGGATTCCGCTTTGCTTCATCCGGGCTACAGCACTTGCTGGCAGCTGACCACTGAAAAACCGGGTTTAACTCTGCCATTTCTTGGTCCATAATCGACTACCCGCCAGTTACAGCGGGAAACAGCAGCCGCCCTACATTCGTGGGAGTGGTCTCAAACACAACCATCTCTGAGGAGTGCATCCATGAGGAAATTCAACAAGATCCTGGGCGCAGCAGCCATCGCCGGCGCCGCCGCCATCACCATGCAGTCAGCTCACGCCTGGGGTCCCTGGGGCGGTGGTCCTGGCGGCTGGAACAACGGCAATGATTGGTTCGGCGACGGCTTCGGCGACTTCAACATGAACATGAGCGGCCGCGGCAACGGCTGGGGTCGTGGCTACAACAGCTACGCGCCCTACTACGGCGCCCCCTACGGCTACGGTGGCTATCCCTACGGCGGCTATGGCGGTTACCCGGGCTATGCGCCTTACGGTGCACCCGTAGCTCCGCGTGCCCCGCAACAGGCTCAGCCCAAGCAGTAAGCTGCTGCCTGCTGAGTGTCAAAGACCCGCTTAGGCGGGTCTTTTTTTGCCGGACCCGAACCATAGAGCAATCCCACAGTCACATCCCCGTCTTATCAACTTGATGAATCCCAATCCTGATTGCACAATGGTCCGCCTGATGATGAAGCCCCAAAGCGCATGAACCCGGTTATCGATTTCAACAGCAAGCTGGCCTGCAAGAGTTGCTCCTTGCTCAGTCTTTGCCTTTCCACCGGATTGAATGCAGCCCAGATCAGCCAGCTGGAGCGCATCGTCAAGCGCACCCGTCTGCTCCACCGCAACGATATCCTGTTTCGCCAGGATGAGACCTTCCACAGCCTGTTCATCGTCAAAACCGGTTCGATCAAGACCTTTCTGCCCGGACCCGAGACAGACAGCGAGCAGATCATCGGCTTTTACCTGCCGGGCGAGTTCCTCGGCTTCGATGCCATTCAGGAACAGAGCTACAGCTGCCATGCCCAGGTGCTGGAAACCACCGCGGTGTGCGAGCTGCCCTTCGACCAGCTGACCGAGCTGTCCCACGAAATTCCCGATCTGCAGCAGCAGCTGTTTCGCCTGCTCAGCAAGGAAATCGTCGATGAGTCGCGGATGCTCGCTCTGCTCAACCGCAAGCACGCCGAGGAGCGCCTGGCCGCCTTTCTCGCCGGGCTATCCTGCCGCTTCCAGCGCCGCGGCTTTTCCGCTACGGATTTTTATCTGAGCATGTCCCGCGGTGAAATCAGCAATTACCTGGGTCTGGCGGTGGAGACCATCAGCCGCCTGCTCGGCCGCTTCCAGGACGAGGGCCTGATTCGGGTGGAACGCCGGCATATCCAGATTCTCCATCTCGACCGCCTCCACGCCATGGCCGGCAACGATACCCGCACCCAGAAGCGCAAGCAGGCTTCTGAAGGCTGAGCCCTTCTTCACCGCAGGCAAAGCTCAGCTTATCTATCATCAAATTGTTTTAATGCCCTTTTTGGGGCTAATTCCCTATAAAATGCCCCCGTTTGACCTAAGTCAATGTGTGATTACACCCAATCATGCCTGACCACTGCGCCAAAACCGGGCCTCGGCCCTTGGCAATGATTCCTCCGGGGCCTTCCATATACCCGGCTGAATAAACCTTTGTTGTTCACAAGCGGAGACTCATATGGACTCACAGACCACCTATAACTATAAGGTCGTGCGCCAGTTTGCCGTCATGACGGTAATCTGGGGCATAGTGGGCATGCTGGTCGGCGTTATCGTCGCCACCCAGCTCGCCTATCCACACCTGTTCGAGGGCATTTCCTGGCTGTCTTACGGCCGCCTGCGCCCCCTGCACACCAACGCGGTAATTTTCGCCTTCGGCGGTTCCGCCCTGTTCGCGACCTCTTATTACGTGGTCCAGCGCACCTGTCAGGCACGCCTGTTCGGCGGTGGTCTGGCGGCCTTCACCTTCTGGGGCTGGAACCTGGTCATCGTCCTGGCAGCCATCACCCTGCCGCTGGGCTTCACCTCCTCCAAGGAGTACGCCGAGCTGGAATGGCCGATTGACCTGCTCATCACCGTGGTTTGGGTGGCCTATGCCGTGGTCTTCTTTGGCACCATCGCGGTGCGCAAGGTGCGTCACATCTATGTGGCCAACTGGTTCTTCGGCGCCATGATCATCACCATCGCCGTGTTGCACCTGGGCAACAGCGCCGCCGTGCCCACCGCCCTGTTCGAGGGTGGTAGCTGGATGAAGTCCTACTCCCTGTATCCCGGCGCCATCGACGCCATGGTGCAGTGGTGGTACGGGCATAACGCCGTAGGCTTCTTCCTCACCGCCGGCTTCCTCGGCATGATGTACTACTTCGTCCCCAAGCAGGCCGGTCGTCCGGTGTACTCCTACCGCCTGTCCGTGGTGCACTTCTGGGCCCTGATCTCCACCTACATCTGGGCCGGTCCGCATCACCTGCACTACACCGCCCTGCCCGACTGGGCCCAGTCTGCCGGTATGGTGATGTCCCTGATCCTGCTGGCACCTTCCTGGGGTGGCATGATCAACGGCATCATGACCCTGTCTGGTGCCTGGCATAAGCTGCGTACCGATCCCATCCTCAAGTTCCTCATCGTCTCCCTGTCCTTCTACGGTATGTCCA
>JADGBD010000107.1 GCA_015231665.1 Gammaproteobacteria bacterium | reverse complement strand
CATGATCACGCCCTGCGGTGCGATGAGGATGTTTGTGCGGTGGCAAGCTACATGGTGATGAACCCCATCCGCGCCGGACTGGTGGATCGGGCTGGGGATTACCCACATTGGGATACGGCTTGGATCTGATCTATGCGGTTGCACACTCCGGTCAGCACAGACAGCATCTTTGCGACCAGCGCCGCTGCTACGGGAGATTTTGATCATGTTCGCTCTGTCTGTTTGAACCTTTCATTGGCTGATTTTAGTTCAGAACTGCAACAAGAGACGTCCATATAGCCCCCAACCCGGCTTTTCGCCATCGGCATGCTCATCATTGGCCCGTGCCGCTTCTAGGTTGAGGCTGATATCTTGCGGCAGGCCAAAGCGGGCGCCAAAGCCGAGGGAATCGGCGCTAAGGCTGGCCAATTGACCCGCCTGAGGATCGTTGCGCCAGATCTTGCCGCCATCGACAAAACCGTAGATCTGCATATCCCCCTGCCATTGCACCGGCACCTGATAGCGCACTTCCAGGCTGGCGGTGAGGGCCTTGTCGCCAGTCCATTCGGACGGCTCATAGCCACGCAGGCTGCGCTCTCCACCCAGGCCGAATTCTTCCGATGAGGGCAGGCTGCCGCTGGTGTACTGGCCATTCAAGCGCAGATCGGCGCTCCAGCGCTCTGCCAGCTGTTGGCTGCGCCTGGCCTGCAGTTCGAGCTTGGTGAAACTGGGCTTGGCGTTGGCACGACTGTTGACCTGGGCGCCCCAGATACTCAGGCCCTGGCTCAGGGTCGCCGAGAGCAGGTTGACCCCGCCGCCAGCCCAGGCATCGGCTCGGTCATAGACGGCGCCCAAGCGCAGAATGCTGAGGTCATCACGGGTAGGGGTGCCCAGCTGCAGGGTCTCGGACAGGCGCGCGGTGAGGCTGCCGCTGAGGCTCAGGTTCTGGTCGCGCGACCGGATCAGGGGATAGCTGAGCGCAGCACCCAGATTGCGGCTGCGGGTCTCTACCTCCAGCTGCTGCAGCACGCTGCCGCCCGGCTGGCTGTCGGTTTTGCTGGCGTCCAACTCCAGCCTGAGGCCCTCGGCATTGAGGACCTGCTGATGGCTCAGCTGCCAGTAACGCAACTCCTCGGGACTGTTGGGTACGGTGGCAAACCTGAGGGTGGTGCTGTCCAGGCGCCGGGTCAGATCGTTGGCGGTTCCTTCCAGCAGGACTTGCCAGGGGCCGCTGGTCTCGCTACCGCGATTATCCAGGCTGAATCCGCCGGTGTAGGCCTTGCGCGTGGCTGTGAGCTTGAGCAGAGCGGCACCGACGTTTTCCTTGGATGGTTCCAGCACGGACTTGAAGTTGACCCCAGGCAGATCATTGGCCAAGAGCAGATAGCGCTCCAGCACCTGCGCCCTGAGCGGGCGGCTGGCGGTGATCTGGTCGATGTAGTGCTGGAACAGCTCGGGCCGTCGATCATCCATGCCCTCGATGAGCACCTGATCCACATAGCCCTCAACCACCCGGATTTTCACCTGACCGGCCTCGATGGTCTGCGGCGGGACAAAGGCCCGACTGAGCAGATAGCCGGCATTGCCGTAATGGGCGCTGATGTCCGCAGCGATCTGATAGACCTGCTTCAGGCTAACCGTGGTGTTCAGATGCTGCCCGTAGATGGCCTGCAATTCCGCCTGGGGAAAGACGCTTGCACCATCGAGGAGGATTTCGCTGAGGTTGAAGCGCATGGTCTCGGCGCCTTCGGGCGCTTCGATGCCGCCGGTATTGGGCACAACCAAAGCCTTTGGCCGCGCCTGAGGCCCTTGCTGGGGTTCAAAGCGCTTTTGCAGCTGACCGGCATCCACCCCGCCCGGCAAGGGCGCTGCCAAGGCGGAGGCAGAAAGGCAAAACAGCCCCAAGCCGCAATAAAATCTATAAGGACTCATGCGATGAATCACACTCTGTTCAGTCTTGAGATAGCTCTGGTTGAGGCTCCCATCTTAACCCATTCAACCAAGAAGACAAATATTCTCTTTATCTTTCAATTGGATTAATCGCAATTCTGAGCCTCGCATGGAGTTCATGGATTCGAACCCATTGGCTCGATCTCAGCCCAGCCGGTGCTCTATGTGCTGCTGGAGGATTGGCGGCGGGAGTGATTTTTGGACGCGGAAAGCGGACGCAGAGATCGCTGAGAAGCGCGGAGGACGCAGAGTGTTACTGTGAAACATCATTTGGGCTTACCTTTCCTCCTGGGAGCTCCGAATCCCGGAAATTCCGTACTGGCGCTCAGAGATGTTGAGTTGTAGCCCGGATGAAGTGCAACGGAATCCGGGTTGGCCGCTGGGCAAGCGTTTGTATGCGGCACAGCGCCTCCCCGGATTCCGCTTCGCTCCATCCGGGCTACGAGGCCGCCGAGTCCCGCAACAGTCCTCAACCACCGGCAAAGTAGACCAAGACCAGGTAGCGCAAAGTCTTGCCGGTGGCGACCAACAGCAGGAAGAGACCGAAGTGCAGGCGCATGACTCCGGCGATCAGGGTCAGGGCATCGCCAATCAGCGGCATCCAGGCCAGCAGCAGGCTCCAAAAGCCGTAGCGATTGAAACTCTGCTGGGCCCGTTCGATCTGCTCGGGTTTGAAATAAAACCAGCGCCTGTCTTGAAAGTGCAGCAGATAGCGGCCGAGCCACCAGTTCAGCACCGAGCCGAGGACGTTGCCCAGGCTGGCGAAGATGACCAGCAGCAACGGGTCTCTACCCGCCTGCAGCAGGCCGATGAGGAGCAGTTCCGAGGACAGCGGCAGCAGAGTGGCGGCGAGAAAGGCCGATGCAAACAGCAGCAGATAGTCGATGACGATGGCTCTCCTGCGGCTGGGTGCGCGCTTTGGGCTATGCCTCAGCCGGATCGGGCGGCAGGCTGCGTTTCGGCGCCTTGTCGCCGAAATAGCCGGGCATGGCTCGGGCGCCCTTGTTCTTGGCCGCCTCCACCTGGGCGAAGAGGTGGGCCATGATCTGATCGTAGAGGCCCTCGCCGAGGACCTTGTCCTCCACACCGGCGTCGATGCTGGGATTGTCGTTGACCTCTATGACCACCACGCCTTGGTCAGTCTCCTTGAGGTCAACCCCATAGAGCCCCCGGCCGATGAGGTTGGCGGCCCTCAGAGCGGTATCAACCACCCGCTTGGGCGCCTGATCCACCGGCAGGGTGCGGAAATCCCCGGCCTCTTCCGGGCCGTCGTGGTCGTAGATCTGCCAGTGGCCCTTGGACATGAAGTATTGGCAGACAAACAGGGGTTTGCCGCCGAGTATCCCCACCCGCCAGTCGAAGTCGGTGTAGGTGAAGGCCTGGGCGAGCATCAGCTCCGAGGCCTTGAAGATGCGCCGCGCCACCTGCTCCAGCGCGGGGCGGCTTTCGACCTTGTAAACGCCGAGGGAGAAGGAGCCGTCCGGCACCTTGAGCACCATGGGGTAGTCAAGTTTTTGCTCCAGCTCATCGAGGCCGTTCTCGCGGATCACCACGGTCTTGGGGGTGGCTACCTTGTGGGCGTTGAGCAATTCCGCCAGATAGATCTTGTTGGTGCAGCGGAGGATGGAGTCGGGGTCGTCGATCACCACCAGGCCCTCGGAGGCGGCCTTGCGCGAGAAGCGGTAGGTGTGATGGTCGATGGCGGTGGTCTCGCGGATGAGCAGGGCATCGAACTCGCCGAGACGGCCGAAATCCCGCGGCAGGATCAGCTCGGCGTCAAACCCGGCACGCTTGGCGGCGCGGATGAAGCGCTGCAGGGCCTTGGGATCCGAGGGCGGCATCTTTTCCTCGGGATTGTGGGGTATCGCCAGATCATACTTGGCCTGGCGGCGTTGCTTGGGGGCCCGCCAGCGGCGGCTCAGATAGGCGCCGAGGGCTTCGGCGAACTCCAGTTCCTGATCCTCGCTCAGATCCCGCAGCCCCAGAGCCTTGATGCTGGTGATGCGCCAGCCACCGCGGTTCTCGAAGGACACCCGCATCAGCGGTGCGCGGAGAAATTCAAACAGCTCCCGCGATAACCCCTGCAGGTCTTTCAGCGGGGTGTTGCCGAACATCAGGGTGATGCTGAAAGAGGTGGTCTCCAGCCCGCGGTGACGCTTGCCGAGAATCCGCTGCACGCGCTTGTCCAAATCTTCTGTCTCCAGAGAATACAGCGACTTGCGGCTAAGATCCCGCAGGGTGCGGACCGATGGGATGACCTTGTGGCCGCGCGCCTCGGCGAGCAGGGAGCAGTAGTAGCCCTCGCCCAGATAGCGCTGGGAACGGCAGAGGTTGACGATGCGCAGGTCGCGCTTTTGCTGCCACACCGGCGAGGTGAGGTATTCGGCGGCGGTGATCACCGGGCAGCCTTCCACCAGGTTCTTCCAGTGGCTGGCGCGTTCCACCAGGAGGATATGCTCAGGCATCGGCGTCGCCCCGATAAAGCACCACCATCGCCTGCAAGCCGACGCGGCCATAGCGGGCCATGCTCTCGAACTTGGCGCGCAGAATCGGCATGTGAATCGAATCCATGGGTGTTTCGCCCTCTTCGCGGTCAACGAAGGGGTCGTTGACATAGATGAAATTGTCGTCGTATCCGGTCACCACCACCCAGTGGGCCTGGCGCTCGCCGTATATCTGCCAGGAGCTGATGAGCACCAGGGCAATCCCGCCCTTGGCCATGCAGGCCTCGATCTCTGCCATCCCCACCCCGGAGGGGGTGATGCAGACGCCGCGGGCCATGAGTTGCTCGTACATGTCTTCCTGCACCAGACGAATCACCTCTTTTTTCTCCTCATTGCGCACCGAGTCCACCAGATGGGTGCCGGATTCACTGACAAAGATGTCCACGCCAAATCCCCGATTCACCGCCGCCAGGGCCAGGCCATAGGGGCCGCAGCCGCCGTGGCCGGAGTTCATGAAAATGGTGGTGGCCTCGCGCCAGAGGCGCAGTTCCTCGCGCCGCGACATCTCAAAGCCCTGATCCAGGCATTTCATCGCCATCATCAGCGAGGCCGCGCCACAGGTGAAGTCCAGGCTTTGCTCGTAGAAGGGCACCGGCGCCAGCTCCGGATGCAGATCGGCCGCCAGCGACTTTTCCAGCCGCCAGGCGCCCATGTGGTCATCGTAATAGTCCGGATACTCACCCAGCCGGCGATAGCCGAGGGACTGATACAGCCGCAGCGCTGCCGGATTGTCCTGGCGCACCTCCAGGCGCAGATAGGCGCGGTGATGGGCCCAGGCCTCGGCCTCTACTGCCTTCATCAAGCGCTTGCCCAGGCCCTGACCGCGCAGCTCCGGCCGCACTGCCAGGGAGTAGAGCCGCGCCACCGAGGTGGCACGGGAGAACAGCAGCACCGCATCGCCCAGCAACTGGCCGGCGGACTCGATCACCAGCACCGCCGCATTGGCCTTGGTCAGCAAATAGCGAAATTGCCTGCGGGAGATACGATCGCCACTGAAGCACTGCTGCTCCAGCGCCACCAGCGCAGACAAATCCTGCGCCCCTGCGGCACGGATATGCCCTTCAGCAGCCACCGCGGGCAGCCACTCCGGCGTCAAGCAAATGGGCAGGACACATGGCCAGCTCCAAAAGAGGTAAGGGCAAGCATTTTGCGGCTTGCGCCTTTCGCTGCAAAGCGATTTATCGCGGGGAGATGGGAGGAAGGAGATAGAAGTTTAGAAGTTAGTGGTGAGAAGCCAGAGTGAAACTCGCGCGCGCCGGCACGCATAAGTCACCGCGGATATTGGAGCAACCCAGAACCAGACTAAATCCTAAGACTCTATCTCCTACCACCTACTCAACCTAACTCCTCCTCCCCAAGCAAGGTATACTTCGGCGCTGGAAAAAAGCAGGACCGCCGCATGTTTCTTCAGTCTTTCTATCAAGAATCTGCCGAGGGGGTGCGCATTACCCCGGAGCAGGCCAGTCGTTTTGCCAAGGAGATTGCGGGCGATTTCAACCCGATCCACGACCCCAGCGCCAAGCGCTTTTGCGTGCCCGGCGATTTGTTGTTTTCCCTGGTGCTGGCGCGTTATGGCCTGAGCATGGGGATGTGCTTTACCTTCTCCGGCATGGTCGGCGCCGATGCCCTGCTGCAGTTCCCCGCCACCGAGGCGGCCAAGTTTGCCGTGACCGATGAGCGCGAACGGGTCTGCCTGAGTGTGGAGCGGGAGGGCGAGACCCGCCGGGATGCGGACCTGGTGGCGGCCATGGCGCGCAGCTATGTGGCCTTTTCCGGGCAGAATTTCCCCCATGTGCTGGTGCCTCTGCTGCGTGATCAGGGGGTGATGATCAACCCCGAGCGGCCGCTGGTGATCTACGAGAGCATGTCCGTGCGTCTGGATCATCTGGATTTTGCCGATCCCGAGCTGGAACACGCCGCGCATCGGCTGGAGGTCAACGGCAAACGTGGCGATGTGCGTTTGGCCTTCAACATTCGCGCCAACGGCAAACAGGTGGGCCAGGGCTTCAAGAAGCTGGTGGTCAGCGGCCTCAAGCCCTTTGATGCCGAGGTCACCGAGCAGTTGGTGAGCAATTATCTGGGCAACAAGGCCAGCTACCAGCCGAGCTGATTCACAGCGGCAGACCCTTGCCCGGATTGAGGATGTTGTTGGGGTCAAACACCTGCTTGATCCCGCGCATCAGCTGCAGCGCCACCGGGTCGATCTCGGCGGCGACAAACTCCCGTTTGACCAACCCCACCCC
>JADGBD010000002.1:7781-32396 GCA_015231665.1 Gammaproteobacteria bacterium | reverse complement strand
GACGAAACATATTTTCTCAAAGGGAAAAATCGGGGTCAGACCCCTGTTATCTGCCTTCGCCTATAGGTTGGGATTTAGCCCGACAGCCGCCGGCAGGGCGAGCCCACAAGCAACAGCTACATTTACCCGGTCGGCAGAGCCTTAGTCGCCCTGTTGGGCGACAGTCGGGCAAGCCCGACCTACCCATTCATTCTTCTCTGCGTCCTTTGCGCTTCTTTGCGTCCTCTGCGTCCCATTGAGTGCCTGCGCTGCGGTTAGACCCCACCAGAGTGGACGATTTCGTAGTAGAGCTTTTCCAGTTCGACCTTGTGCTTGGTCTCTTCGTTGGCGAGGAATTGGAACAGGGTCTTGATCGGCCCTTCGGGGGTGGATTCGGCTAGGGCGCCGTATTGCTCCATGGCGGCGTGTTCGCGCATCATGGCGTATTGCAGAATGGCTTGGTCGTCGGGGTTCTCGCCCATATCCGGGAGATGGATGCAGTCGGAGAATTTGTGGTCGTTGACCGGGCGTTCGATTTCCGTTTCCAGCACCTGCATCATGTCGTCCCGTTCCAGCAGTTCAGTGAACAGGCGAAAGTGCTCCTGTTCCTCGCCGGCCAGCTCTTCCACCAGGTAGCGGATGTTCTTGCTCACCTTGGGGATCATGCCGCTGTAGAAGTCGCGGGCGGTGCGCTCGAAGTCGATGGCGACGTTTAGCACCTCTTCCACTGTGGTCTGCGCCTTGAGGCGCTGATAACCCTTACCTTCCGGCATGGCTCGTCTCCTGCTGGCTGAACATCTGCTGAATACTCTTGGCCACTCGGTGACCGTCGGCCACGGCATGCACCACGTCCGGGCCCTTGACGCAGTCGCCGGCGCACCAGAGCCAGGGCTGATTGGTGCGGCAGTCCTCATCCACCTGGATGCGGCCCCGGTTCCACTCCAGCGCCTCGGTCAGTTGCTCGCCGAGCAGGCTGACATCGGCCATCTGGCCGATGGCCTCAACCACCATCTCGCCCTCGTGCAACTGCTCGTCGCTGGGGTCGTACTTGGGGGCGAAGCGGCCCTGTTCATCGAAGATGGAGAGCACCTTCCAGGTTTTCAAGCCCAGCAGTTGGCCCTGTTCGTCAATGACGCATTCCTGCGGACCCCGGGCATCGAGGATGTTGATGCCCTCCTCCAGTGATTCCTTGACCTCGTCCGGGTCGGCGAGGAAATGGGCAAGGTCTTCCAGCGCGGTGAGGGTGACCTTGATCTCGCCGTACTGCTGCTTCTGCAGGCGGGCCATGGAACGAGCGATGTCCATGGCGACATTGCCGCCGCCGATCACGACCAGGGAACGCGGCGCCTGAATCTTTTCGCCCTCGGTGATGCGGCGCAGCAGGTCGACGGCCTTTTCCACCTTGGCATGATCGGAGCCGGGGATGCGGGTGCCACGCCCCATCTGCAGGCCGATGGCCAGTACCACGGCATCATGGTCCTGGCGCAGCTGCTCCATGCTGATGTCGCGACCGATGCGGCTGTTGTAGCGAATTTCCACCCCCATGGAGCAGATCATATCCACGTCCCGCTGCAGGGTGTCGTAGGGCAGGCGGTATTCCGGGATGCCGTAACGGGTCATGCCGCCGGCGTGGCCCAGGGCCTCGAAAATGGTCACCGCATGGCCCTGACGTGCCAGATCATAGGCAGAGGCCAGCCCGGCAGGGCCGGCACCGATGATCGCCACCTTCTTGCCCGTGGCCGGGGCGGGGTCGCCGATAATGGCGCGCCAGCGCTCGAAGGGTACCTGTTCGGTGATGTGACGTTTGAGCCAGCGGATGGCGATGGGGTCGCCCTCATGGCGGGCGGCGCAGGCCGTCTCGCAGCGGTGGGTGCAGACCTTGCCGCAGATCTGCGACAGGGGATTGCTGTCGTAAAGCAGCTTCAGCGCCTGTTCGTAATCACCGTCGCGAATGGCGGCGATGTATTGGGGCACGGCCATGTGGGTCGGACAGGTGGCGACGCAGAGGCCGCAGGCGACACAGCGGTCGGCCTCCAGCTTGGCCTGTTCGACGTCATAACCCTGGACGATCTCGACGAAGGAATCGATGCGCGCTTCCGGTTCCAGTTCGCCCATCCGGACCCGCTCGCGCGCGGCCAGTTGATGTGCCTCGGGGCGGCGATAGCCCAACTCGCTGTCGTCCCAATGCTTCTTGTCCACGCCGGGCATGAAGCGGAAGGCATCGGGGTCGGCCTCCACCCATTTGTAGGCGTTGGACATGGTCAGGGAACCGGTCATGCAGACATCGACGCAGAGCGCGCACCAACAGCAGCGGCCGTAGTCGATACGCGGGCGCAGACCGGAGTCACCCTCGCGGGTGGGGATGCCCTCGGCCGGCAGCATGTCGATGGCGGCGTTCTGGCAGATGGTCTCGCAGGTGCCGCAGCCGATGCACTTGTCCATGTCATTCTGATGGAAGCCACGATAGCGTGGCGCGGCCTCGCGGTTGAGCGGGTCCTTGATGCTGACCGGATCGCGGAAGATGTTCTTCCAGGCCGAGAAGGGAGACAGGATGTCGCGTACGCTCATCGTTCGATCTCCGGCGGATAGGTGTGCAGGGAGACCAGCAAGGCCGCCACGTCCGAGATATTGCAGTTGACGATCAGACGCTCCAACAGGGCCATGGCGTGGGTGTAGGAAGGCCCGCGCACGTTGACCCGGCGCGGGTAGCCAGAGCCATCGGTGACCAGGTAGAAGCCATACTCGCCACGGGAGCATTCGCCCCGGATGTAGGTCTCTCCGCGCGGAATCTTCCAGTGCAGCACGTTGGGCAGGGGCGCCATCACCGGGCCAGTACGCGGCATCTTGGCCAGGATCTGGCGGATCAGGTCCACCGACATCAGCAGGTCGCGGCGGCGCACATCGGCGCGGGCATAGATGTCCGAGTCCTTGCCCACCACCGGCTCGAAATCCAGCTCGGGATAGACCAGGTAGGGATCGTCCTTGCGCACATCGCGGGGAAAGCCCATGGCGCGGGCCACCGGACCGGTGATGCCGTACTGGTCGATCAGACTCGGATCGACGTAACCGACGCCGATCGTGCGCTTCTTGAACACGGCATTGTGGAACATGACCTTGTCGACATCCGCCAGGGTGCTTTCGAGCTCTTGCAGGGTCTCTTCCATGCGCCCGTCAAAGCCCTCGGGCAGGGTGTCGCGCACCCCACCGGGCAGGATGAACATGTGGTAGATGCGCGCACCGGTCATTTCTTCGAAACGATCCAGCATCAGGTCGCGCACATAGGTGGTCCACTGGCCGATGACCCCCTGCCCAAGCGCACCGGCCTGGCCGCCCAGGTACATGAGGTAGGAGTTGATCCGGCCCATTTCCAGAATCAGGGTACGAATCCAGCGGGCCTGCTCGGGTATCTCGATACCGGCCAGTTCTTCCACTGCGGCGGCATAGCAGTACTCGTTGAAGTCCGGCTCGGGCACGCAAATGCGGCAGACAATGGGGAAACACTGGATGAAGGTACGCCGCTCCATCAGCTTCTCGAAGCCACGGTGCAGGTAGCCGACGTGGGTCTTGCCTTCCACCACCTCGTCGCCGCAGACGGTCAGCTCCACCGACATGTTGCCGGTGATGCCGGGATGGTTGGGCCCCTGCCAGAGCTTGAGGTACTTGCCCGAGGTTAGGTCGATGTCGAGTTTGCCGTCAGGGCCCGGCTGGGGGTACTGGCTGCGATCCGGCTGATAGGCCATCAGTTGCTCTCCGGATAAAGCTGGGCGCGCATGTGGGTCTCCGGGTCGCGGGTTTCACGACCGGCCCGCTCGGCGTATTGGCTGCGGGCGTACTCCAGGGTGTCGAAGTCACGCCGGTAGGGTGGCGTGGTGTTCCAGCCTTCCAGGATGAACTCCTCGTCCAGGCGCGGGCTGCCGGGGAAGTCGATGCCGAACATCTCTCTGAGTTCACGCTGGTAGGTGGCGGCAGTAGGCCAGAGGTCGTGGATGCTCTCCATCACCGGGTTGGCGCGGTCGAGCATCACGCGCAGGCCGAGATCCCGCCGGGTCAGGCGATCGCAGAGCAGATAGGTCAGCTGAAACTGACCCTCCTCCAGCCAATCCACCGCTGTCAGCAGCACCAGGTGCCTTAAGCCTTCGCGGTCGCGCAGATGGGTAATCAGCGGGCGCAGCCGATCCTTCTCCACCGTGATGAAGAACAGATTGGCGCGCTGCTCGGTCAATTCACCCAGCACAAACAGCGACTGCAGACGTTGGTAAAGCTCACGCATGGTTGTTTAATAACTCTAACTCTGTCACTTCCAGCGGCAACCCCGGATTCCGCTACGCTGCATCCGGGCTACATCTAACTACTAAACCTCTAAACCACTATCTTCTGGCTTTATGAAGGGCCTACCAGTTGTAATCCGGCATATCCCAATCATGGATCACCTGTTTCTGGTTGGCCTTGTACCAGTCGAAGTTCTCGGAGTACTTGTTGGCGCCCTCGCACTTGCCGGCGCGGATCAGCTTCTTCAGATCCTCGAAGCCCTGCAACAGCGCCTCGGGGCGCGGCATGCAGCCGGTGATGTAGAGGTCCACCGGCAGGTACTGATCCAGACACTTGATGGTGTTGTAGGAATCCCAGTACATGCCGCCGTTAATGGTGCAACTGCCCAGCCCTACCACGTACTTGGGGTTCTGCATCTGCTCGTAGGAGCGGATCGCCCGCTTCAGGGTCTTGGTGCTCAGATAGCCCGAAATGATGAACAGGTTGGCCTGGCGCGGCGTCGGCCGCCATTGCACACCATAGCGGTAGGCGTCAAAGCGCGGCGTCATCAGGGGGCGCATCTCGATAGCGCCACAGCCGGTGCCGAATCCCAATATCCACAGTGACTGCGAGCGGGCCCAGTTGAACAGGTCCTCGACGATCTTACCGTAGGCCGCCGGCATCACCGTGGGTGCTGCCTCGCAATAATAATCCCGTAGCGGATCGACCTCGAACTCCTGGCCGTCCGGGGTTCTGACAATGCGTTTTTCCAGTTCCGGTTTCATGGCGAACAATCAAAAAGGGACGCAGAGAACGCTAAGAAGCGCAGAGGACGCAAAGGAAATATTATGTTCATCACTCGCACCATCTGTAATTTCGCTTGAACCCATAAAATCAATTCCACTGAAGCTTGAAGGCAAAACAGCCTCATTTATCTCTGCGTTCTTTGCGTCTTCTCTGCGCACTCTGCGTCCTAATGACCTAGACCAGCACCACGGCGAGGATGCCCACTGGCACCGCCCAGATGAGGAACCAGCGGATCGACTGCTCAACCCTGAAGCGCGGGAACACCACGCCCACCAGCACCGAGATCATGTAGATGCAGAACACCTTGAGGAAGAATACCGGCCAGCTGGCGGCACCGCCGAAAAAGAGGTTCATGTAGATGACGATCTTGGCGATGGGGAAGATGGCCCGGTTGGTCTGCATCAGCGCCAGATAGGAGCTGTGGTACTCGGTGGGCGGGCCGATCGGGATTTCCTGCGGTGCCAGCACCACGTCGAAGGGCGGCCGCATCATCGAACCCAAAAACGACAGCATCGCCGCAGTCACCGCTAAGGGGTTGGTAAACAGGGTCCAGTTGAGGAAGCTGCCCTGCTGGGCAGCGACTATGTCGGTGACCGACAGGGTTTGGTATTGCAGCGCCACAGCGAATACTGCCAGGGCAAAGGGCAGCTCGGCGGCGGTAACCTGGGACAGCCCGCGGGTAATGCCGATGGCGGCATGGGGGTGACCGCTTTCGGCCGCGCCCAGGGCCATCCCCAGGGTGCCGAAGAAGACGAAGTAGAGCGCCAGGATCAGGTCGCCGGCAAAGCTCATGTTAGAGAACATGTAGCTGCCGTAAATGGTCGGCACGAACAACAGCAGCCCTACTCCACCGGACAGGCGGAATACCGGCCCCAAGTAGAACATCACGCCATGGGTGATGGAGCTGCGGATGCTGTAGTTCTTGATCAGATCGGCATAGTTCTGCCAGATGGGGATGCCATGCCGCCGCCCTACCCGCGCGCCTATCTTCTGAATGAAGGCGTTGAGGATCATGCCGTAGTTGACCACGATGAACAGGGTCAACAGGGAATACGGGATCTTCATCCAATCGAAGTCCATCACATCATCCCCTTCTGCAGCAGATAGACCGCCACCACGAACAACAGCAGGTGTACCGCATAGGTCTGACCGTTACCCGTATAGAAGCGGCGCAGCAGATCGGCCAGCTGGTGCAGCAGATCGGTCAGGGTCTCCCAGAATCGGGTGACCAGCGGTTGGGTGAGAAAGCCCAGGGCCTTGCGGTAAGGCGCAAAGAAGTTCCAGGCAAAGTGGGTGGTCTCCGGCCGGTAGGGGCGCTCGGCGGCAAAGACGATATTGAACTGTTTGACCTTCTGCGCACGACGGTTGACGAACAGCAGCCAGAGGAACAGGGTCATGAAGATCACGCCGATGATGATCATGATCGGGATCGGCGCCCATTGACCGAACTGGCTGGTGATGGTCAGGCCCTCCCAGTTCAGGCTGGGACCGCCGGCAAAGAACTGGCCAATGTAGACATCCACATGGCGCAGGGCCAGGCCGGGCACCAGGGCAAAGATCATCAGGAAGGCGACGAAGATCATCTGCGGCAGAACAATCCAGAACGGCGCTTCCTTGAGCTTGCGGTGCTCATCCTTCAGCTGACCCAGGAAGATGGTATGGATCAGGCGGAACAGATAGAGGAAGGCGATGGGGCCAGCTAGGAAGATAATCACCAGCGGCAGGCGGTACTCGTCGCTCATGATGGCGTTGTAGAAAATCCAGCGGCCACCAAAACCGGACAGCGGCGGCACCCCGGACACGGCGATGATGCCGATCAGCACGGCGATGAAGCTCAGCGGCATCAGGGTGATCAGGCCGCCCATCTGGTACATCAGGCGGGTGCCGGTGCGCTTGGCGACACCGCCCACCGAGAGGAACAGCATGGACTTATAGATATAGTGGTTGATGACGAACATCAGCGCCATCATCCAACCCAGGTGGTTCATCATCGCCAGACCAAACACGGCATAGCCCATCTGGCCGATGGAGGAATAGGCCAGCAAGCGCTTGGCATCCTCCTGGAACACCGCCAGCAGGTTGCCTACCAGGGCAGAAATGGCACCAATCCAGAGCATCACATGGGTCAGCTCAACCCCGTAGAGCTGCTGCTTGCCCATGGTCATCAACAGCATGGTCAGGCCAAACAGGCCGGCCTTGAGCAGGATGCCGGAAACCATGGGTGAGACATCGGTCTCGGCCTCGGCATGGGCACCGGGCAGCCAGATGTGCAGGCCGACGGCGGCAGTCTTGGTGAGGAAGCCGATGGCCAGCAGCAGGAACACCCAGCCGGCCAGCTCGCCGCTCGTCTGACCGGACAGATCGGCCAACCGCGCCAAGGGGATCTGCCCCGCTCCCAGCCCGGCCAGGGCAAAGCCGGCCAGGATCAGAAAGGCGCCACCCAGGGAGAAAAGGATATATGACAGGGCGTGGGGCTCGGACTCCTTGCCGCGCAGAATGAGGAAATAGGAGCCGACTGTGAGCAGTTCCCAGGCGGCGAAAAAGTTGAAGCTATCCTCCGCGACAATGAGCAGGGACAGGCCGGCATACATCAGCATCGCCGAGGGATAAAAACCCAGGCGACGCTGGGCGCTGCCATAAAAGCTGGCCAGGAAGATAATCGAACCGCCGATGAGGATGATGCCACCGTAGATCAGCTGCAGCGGGTCATAACCGGGATAGCTGAGCAGGAACCAGACGACCATGCCGCCAATGGCCAGCAGATTCTTCAGCCAGGCCGGCAGCGGCTCCAGCACCAGGAAGGCCAGGGCAAACAGCAGCGGCAGCAGGTGCAGCAGATTGCTGTGGGGGGAGAGTTCACCCCAGATATAGGCCAGGGCCCAAGCAGCCACCAGTGCCAGCATCACCACCGTACGCTTGTGCCAGGGGCAGGCCAGGGGCTGTTCCGGCAGATCGCGCTTGATCACGTAGCCGAACCAGCGGAACAGGTAACCGGCCTCCAGCAGGCTGGCAAACAGCATCAGCCCCAGCAGCCAGAGCCGATCTGCCGCCGCCAAGGCATGCACCAGCTCCCACTTGGCATAAAAGCCGGGGAAAGGCGGCAGACCCATGAGCAGAGCGATAAAGCTGGCAAAGGCGAACAGCAACAGCGGCCGCTGGCGCAGGGCTGCCCAGTCTTTCAGCTCACGCCCCTGCACCAGGCCGGAAATCCAGAACAGACCGGCCTTGGCCACCGCGTGAGCGAGGAGAATACCGCCAACGACAAACAGATAGTTGTCGCCAAGGATGTCCTTCTGACCCAGCACCAGCATCACCAGACCGATCTGGCCCACCGAGGAATAGCCGAGCAGACGGCGGTCGTTCTCCTGGGCCAGGCCGAACAGGTTGGCGGCAATGAAGGTGATCAGGCCGATGATGCTGGTGAGCATCAGCCAGTCGGGACCGGCAATCAGCAGCAGCTTGTCCAGGGCGATCAGCGAGGCCGCACCCACCGCCGCCGAAATGATGGCGGAGAAGGCCGGATGGGCCGATTCATACACATCCAGCGCCCAGCCGTTGGCCGGGAAGGGCTTGAGCTCCAGCACCACCGCCATGAACATGAGGAAAAAGGCGAGGAAACCACCCTTGAACAGCAGCGCCGACTGCTCGGCCATGCCATCGATATTGATGGTGCCGGTGGCCTGATAGGCGAAGAAGATGCCGATGAGCAGCAGGATCGACATCACTTGGGAGACAATCAGGTACTTGAAGCCGGCACCCAGGGCGCGTTTGTCCTGGGACAGCAGGATCAGACCGCCGCTGGCGATCACCGTCAGTTCGACGAAGACGAAGAGGTTGAACAGGTCGCGGGTGAGGATGATGCCGCTCAGGGCCATGCACAGCACCAGCAGCACCGACATCGCCCGCCGCCCCTGCTGCATCAGGGTATCGCGCAGATAAATGGCCGAGAGCAAAGCGGTGATGTGCACCAGCAACAGCAGGGCTGATTCGGTCAGGCCCAGGCGCAGGTTGACGGCAAAGGGCGGTGGCGTGCCGGCGGTGAAGATCTCAATCGGCACCAGCCCGTCGACAGCAAAGCCCTTGGTCCAGCAGAAGGCGTTCCAGGTGAGAAAGGCCAGGGTCGCCAGGCTGACACCGTAGGCGGCAAAGCGCCAGGAATCCCGCAGCATCCCCAGGAGGAAAGCCGCGCCGAGACTGACGGCGATAAAGCTGATGCCATCTACCATTTCAGCTCCCGACACTTGCCGATATCCAGGGTGCCCTTGGTCACATAGATGCGGTAGGCATAGGCCAGCATCAGGGCAGTAACGCCCACGCCGATGACAATGGCGGTGAGCACCAGCGCCTGCGGCAAGGGATCGATGATGCGCTCGGCGGCTTCGGCCATCGGCACCGCGCTATCCAGAATAGGCGCGGTGCGGCCGCTCAGATAGCCCACCGCCACCAGCACCAGGTTGACACCGCTATGGGCGATGGTAAAGCCGATGATCATGCGCAGCAGGTTGCGGTTGGTCAGGGCACCGTAGAGCCCGATCAGGATCAGAATGAAGCCGGTGGCCATGGCGATCTGGGCCATCAGGAATCCTCCGTCTCGGACAGGTTCACCAGCATGGAGCTGAACTCGGCACCGACCTTCAAGCCGATGAAGGAGTAGATGATGGGAATGACGCCGGCAGAAAACAGCTCGCCTACCGTACCAATGGGCAGCAGACGGTTGTCCAGGAAACCACCGGCCAGGGCCACACCCAGCAGACCCAGGCCGACAAAGACCAGACCAGAGAAGGACTCAACGGCAGAGATCATGCCATGGCTGAAACGTTTCATCGGGTCGGTCAGCAACATCAGCAGGATGCCCGAGGCAAGGATGGCACCACCCTGAAAACCACCGCCCGGGGTCAGATGGCCGTTGACAAAGACATAGACGCCCAGCAGCAGAATCAGCGGCACCAGCAGATTCTTGCCGGTGGTCAGCAACTCGCCGGTGGGCAATAACTGGCGCTGCGGACCCTCAGCGGAGCGCCGCCCCCAGGACAGCACCAGACCGACAATGGCAGCGGTGAGAAACAGCACCGTGACCTCACCCAGGGTATCCAGACCGCGGTAGGTGACAATGATGGCGGTGGTGATATTCGCTGTACCCAGATCAGCGGCGCTGCGCTCGGCATAGTAACGCGCCGTCTCATTCAATTCGGTGGCGGGGACAAAACCCAGCAGCAGGTCGAGGAAGATCGCCCCCAGGGCCAGCAACAGCAGCAGGACAAAGGCACGCCTAATCATCCACGCCCCCGCGCACCCGGCTTAGTACAAAGAAAAACAGGAAGGTGGTCAGGCCGCTGCCGATGGCCGCTTCGGTCATGGCCACATCCGGCGCCGCCAGCAGGAGAAATTGTACCGATGTCAGCAGGCTCACCAGTCCGGCGGCCAGGATGGCAATGGGCAGGCTGCGTTTGCCGCGCACCGCCATAACCGCCGCTACAATCATGGTCAAGGCCAGCAGCAGGCTGAGGGCCAGGGTAATGTTCTCGCTCATGGCTCGGCCCGATCCTCCGCCAGACGGTCTACCTGGGTAGCCGGGCTCTTGTGAGCGCCGGAGCGATGGGCAGCACGGGCCAGCACCTGGGAAGACAGCGGGTTGGTGAAGATCAGAAACACGCCGATCAACAGCAACTTCCAGCCCCATTCAGGGCGCAGCAGAAACACACCCAGCAGGCTCAACAAGGTACCCAGGGTGGTGGCCTTGGTGCCGGCCTGGATACGGTTGTACAGGTCCGGCATACGCAGCAGACCGAGCCCGCCGAGCAAGAGAAAAAAGGTACCGCCCAGCAGCAACAGGGCACCGACAATGTCCATCCCCTGCCCCATCAGAACCCCCGTTCCAGGTAGCGGGCGAAGACGATCACGCCGAGGAAAGACAACAGGGCATAGACCAGGGCTACGTCCAGGTAGATCACCCGATCACCTAGCAGGGCAATGAAGACGATGAAGCTGATGGAGACAATGGTCATCACATCGAATGCCACCACCCGGTCAGCCGCCGTCGGCCCCTTGATGAAGCGCACCAGGGCGAACAGAAAGGCCACCCCGGCCAGCAGCGCTGCGAGCGAGATCAGGGATTCAACCATAGATGACCTCAAGATAATGCTCCCAACCGGCGACGATCTTTGCCGTGGCCTGCTCGATATCCTCCGACTCCATCAGCACCCAATGCACATAAATCCACTCCCCGTCCAATTCGACGGTCAGGGTGCCCGGGGTGAGGGTGATGGAATTGGCCAGCATCAGGCGGCCCATGCGGCTCTTGAGCTTGGTGCGCACCTTGACGATGCCGGGATTGATCGGCAGATCGGGCGAGAGCACCACGCCGGCCAGGGTGAAATTGGCCTTGACCAATTCCTTGAAAAAGTAACCGTAGTACATGAAGCCGGCGATAATCGCCATGGGGTTCAGGCGCATCTCGGTAAAAAAGGTCAAGCCGGAGCGGAACAGTAGGGCAATGACACTGGAAGCGATCAGACCCACCAACAGCACCTGACCGTCCAGCGAGCCCATGAGCATCAGCCAGAACAGCATCAGGGTCAGCACCAGCACAAAAAACTGGCGCAGACCTGAAACAGAGCTTGCAGTGGTGGGTTCAGCAGACAAGGCGATCCTCGTGATCCAATGAGCCAACTTAGGCTGGTAGGTATGATATTACCATTCTCTAATGCTTTTGGCCGCAATGAAAATGAAATCTTTGTGACGAGGCGTCTGTGCAGGGAGCAGTCTGCTCAGTCGGTCTCGCTCTGGCACCCCGCTGCGCGAAGGTGGATGGGGGCAAAGGGCTCGGTTTGCACCAGGACGATGAGCGATTCCTTCACCAGCTCGAGGATGGCCATGAAGGACACCACCACCCCGGGACGGCCCTCGCTGAGATCAAAAAAGCTGCCGAACTCGGCGAAGCCCCGTTCGCTGAGGATGTCCAGCACCCGCGACATGCGCTCGCGCAAGGACAGGTTTTCCCGCTCGATCTGGTGATGGGCGAACTTGTCGGCGCGGCGCAGCACCTCGGCAAAGGCGGTGGTCAGTTCCTTGAGACTGACTTCCGGCAGGGGCTGGATGCGCTCGTGTCGCGGCGGCTCGGCACTGGCGGTGTGAAAATCCCGCTCCTCTCGCGGCAGGGCGTCCAGGTCTTGTGCCGCCTGCTTGTAGCGCTCGTACTCCTGCAAGCGGCGCACCAGTTCGGCGCGGGGGTCGAGCTCGTCCTCCTCCTCGCTGGGCGGGCGTGGCAGCAGCATGCGCGACTTGATCTCGGCGAGCATGGCGGCCATCACCAGATACTCCGCCGCCAGTTCCAGGCGCACCTCGCGCATCAGCTCGACATATTCCATGTACTGAGCGGTGACGGCGAAGATGGGGATGTCGAGGATGTCCAGATTCTGCCGCCGGATCAAATACAGCAGCAGGTCCAGCGGCCCCTCGAAGGCATCCAGAATGACCTCCAGGGCATCCGGCGGGATGTAGAGGTCCTTGGGCACCGTGACCCAGGGCACGCCCTGGACCACGGCAAAGGGCATTTCTTCTTGGACGGGGTGGGTCATTTCAGCTTCATGAATAACTCAGCGACATCGCCTGGCGCACTTCCGCCAGGGTTTCCTGGGCGCTGGCACGAGCAGCGACGCAGCCCTGTTCAATCACCTGGCGTACCAGATCGGGCCTGGCCTCGTATTCGGCGGCGCGCTGCTGCATCGGCCCCAGCTCAGCCAGCACGGCGTCGATCACTGGCTGTTTGCATTCGATGCAGCCGATGCCGGCGCTCTTGCAGCCCTCTACCACCCAGTTTTTGGTGTCTTCGCTGGAATAGACCTCGTGGAATTGCCATACCGGGCAGCGCGCCGGGTCGCCGGGGTCGGTGCGGCGCACCCGGTTGGTGTCCGTGGGCATGGTGCGCAGTTTCTGCTCGACGGTCTTGGGGCTGTCGTTGAGCGCCAGGGTGTTGGCGTAGGATTTGGACATCTTGCGCCCGTCCAGGCCGGGCATCTTCGACGCCTTGGTCAGCAGTGGCTGGGGCTCGGGCAAGATCACCCGGCCGCCGCCCTCTAAATAGCCGAGCAGGCGCTCGCGGTCTTCATGGCCCAGGTTCTGCTGTTCTTCCAACAGGGCACGCGCGGCCTGCAGGGCCTCGGTATCGCCGGCCTCCTGATAGGCGCGGCGCTGGCTGGCGAAGGCCTTGGCCGCCTTTTTGCCCATCTTTTTCAGCGCCGCCTCGGCCTTTTGCTCGAAGTCCGGCTCGCGGCCATAGAGGTGGTTGAAGCGCCGCGCCACCTCGCGGGTGATTTCCACATGGGCCACCTGATCCTCCCCCACCGGCACCAGGCCGGCGCGGTAGATGAGGATATCGGCGCTCTGCAGCAGCGGATAGCCAAGAAAGCCGTAGGTGGCCAGGTCCTTTTCCTTCAGCGCCTCCTGCTGATCCTTGTAGGTGGGCACCCGCTCCAGCCAGCCCAGAGGGGTGATCATCGACAGCAGCAGGTGCAGCTCGGCGTGTTCCGGCACCTGCGACTGGATAAACAGCCGCGCCTTGTCCGGGTCAATGCCGGCGGCAAGCCAGTCGATGACCATCTCGTGCACGGCGCCGGGGATCAGGCTGGGGTCTTCATAGTGGGTGGTCAGGGCATGCCAGTCGGCGACAAAGAAAAAGCAGTCGTACTCGTGCTGTAGCGCCACCCAGTTCTTCAGCACGCCGTGGTAATGACCCAGATGCAGACGGCCGGTGGGGCGCATGCCGGAGAGAACGCGGGCGTGATGGGCAGCTAGGGAAGTCACTTTTTCTACCTCAGGTCAGAGTTTCAATCAGTATCGCCATACCTTGCTGGCTGGCGCTCACCAAGGGGCCGACCAGCTGCCAGAGCAGGCCGGTGAACAGCAGTATCACCAGGATGATGATGCCATAGGGCTCCAGCTTGCTTACCCCAATCGCCAGGGGGCGCGGCAGCAGGGAGACCAGCACCCGGCCGCCGTCCAGAGGCGGCAGGGGGAAGAGATTGAGCACCATGAGCACGGCGTTGATCATCAGGCCAAAGCCGCCGGCATAGACCAGCGGCAGCGCCGCCCAGTCCCAGCCGGTGCTGTGCAGCTCGGCACCCAGCCGCGCCAGCAGGCCCCAGAACAGCATCATCAGCAGGTTGGCACCGGGCCCGGCCAGAGCCACCAGGGCCATGTCGCGGCGCGGATGATGCAGTCGGCCAAAATCCACCGGCACCGGCTTGGCCCAGCCGAAGATGAAGCCGGTGGAGACATACATCAGCAAGGGAACAATCAGGGTGCCGAGCAGATCGATATGCTTGAAGGGATTGAGGCTGATGCGGCCCAGTTTGCGCGCGGTGTCATCCCCCAGCAGGGAGGCCACCCAGCCGTGGGCCACCTCGTGCAGGGTGATGGCGAACAACAGCGGCAGCAGCATGATGCTCAGCTGCTGCAGGTTGGTCAGATCGCTCAAGCCTCGCTCTCCAGAAAGCTGGCATCGCCCTTGCCTTGGCGCAGCACCCGCGGGGTGTCTTCTTCCAGGTCGATGACGGTGCTGGGCTCAAAGCCGCAGTAGCCGCCATCGATGATCAGGTCCACGGCGTGGGACAGCACTTCCTTGATCTCGTAGGGGTCGGACATGGGCAGCTCCTCACCAGGCAGGATCAGGGTCGAACTCATGATCGGCTCCTTCAGCTCCTCCAGCAGGGCCAGGGCGACGCGGTGGTCCGGCACGCGGATGCCGATGGTCTTGCGCTTGGCGTGCATCAACCGCTTGGGCACCTGCTTGGTAGCCTGGCAGATAAAGGTGTAGGGGCCGGGGGTCAGGCTTTTCAGCAGGCGGTACTCGGCGTTGCCGATCTTGGCGTAGGTGGTGATCTCCGACAGATCGCGACAGACCAGGGTGAAGTGGTGCTTGTGATCCACCCGGCGAATCTGGCGAATGCGCTCCATCGCCGATTTGTCGCCGATGTGGCAACCCAGGGCATAGCTGGAGTCGGTGGGATAGACCACCAGCCCGCCGGCAGAGATGATCTCCACCGCCTGGCGCACCAACCGCGGCTGCGGGTTGTCCTGATGAATCTGAAAGAATTGGGCCATGGGAAATCAGTCCGCAAATGAACGCGAATCAACGCGATAGTTACCTAACAATCAAAAAGGACGCAGAGAGCGCAAAGAAGCGCAGAGAACGCGGAGTTGAAAATGACTGCGGACAAGCCAGGAAAACAAACTCCTAACCCTCTGCGTGCTCTGCGCTACTTCGCGGTCTCTGCGTCCTAATCAGCACCCATCACCAGTCCTGCCAGATGGGCCGGCAGATGCTTGGCAGCGGCGGTAGGCGGCCCAGTTCCAGCCAGGGGCTTTCTGGTCCGTGGTAATCCGAGCCCGCCGAGGCCAGCAGGACGAAGTCGCGGGCATGATGCGCCATCGTCTGGCAATCGTCCAGACTGTGGCTGCCGGAGACCACCTCCAGCCCTGCCCCGCCCAACTCCTTGAACTGGCCCAAGAGCCCTCGCAGTTTGCTGCGGGTCAGCTTGTAGCGTGCCGGATGGGCCAGCACCGCCTGACCGCCGGCGGCCTTGATCCAGCCGATGGCCTGTTCCAGGCTCGCCCAGTCGCCGGGCACATGGCCGGGCTTGCCGCTCACCAGAAAATGCTTGAACACCTCGCGCACCCCCTTGGCCCGGCCGATCTGCACCAGAAAATGGGCAAAATGGGTGCGCCCCACCAGTTCACCCTTGGCATGACTGGCGGCACCGACAAAGGCATCGGCAATCCCGGCATCGCGCTTGAGCCGCCGGCCGATCTCCTCCGCTCGCCAGCTGCGAAAGGCGCAGAGATCCGCCAGCCCCTGGCGCAGCTCGGCATGTTCCGGGTCAATTCCCAGCCCCACCAGATGCAGGGTGCGCTGGTTCCAGCTCACAGAAATCTCCACCCCATCGACCCAGCCCAGGCCCAGACGCTGGGCCTCAGCGCGCCCCTCGGCGAGGCCTGCGAGGGTATCGTGATCGGTCAGCGCCAAACAGCCCACCCCGGTGGCATGGGCCCGGCGCACCAGCTCCGCCGGCGCCAGGGTGCCGTCGGAGGCGATGGAGTGGGAATGGAGATCGTAACCAGCAGACATGCGCCATTGTAGCGTCCCATGCCGCTCTTGCCCCGCTGAATTTGTTGCCAACTGCCAGCTGCCAGCTTCCAGCCACCAGCGGTCAGCCGCCAGCCTTTAGCTGGCTGTAGCCCGGATGGAGCCCAGCGGAATCCGGGATGTCGCTGCTCACTCCATGGCCGTTAGTACTTAAGTACAGTAACTTTCTCCCCCCGCTGACCTATGCTTAGGGTAAGAGAAAATGATTTTCAGCGTTTTCCCAACCGAAAGCAGTATTCACAGGTAACAGAGGAAAGCCAAAATGGACACCCAAACCTCCATCGGCGTCGTCACCATCGTCAAGGGCGTGGTCACCGCGCAAGCCGAACACCAAGCCGTTCATCCCCTCAGTTTAGGTGAGCAGCTCTATCCCAACCAAATCATCAATACCGGCCAGGGTTCTGTGGCCATTCGCTTTATCAACGGCAAGATGATGTTTCTTGGCGGCAACACCCAGCTGACCCTGGATGAAAGCGTTTTCGACACCGAAGCCGAAGCCGCCATCGTCGAGCCTGGCGAGATTCAGCAGGCCATTGCCGCCGGTGCCGATCCCAGTGAACTCAGCCCGCCTGCCGCCGGAAGCCCGGAGGCAGAGCGGCTGCAGCAGGCCATCCTTGCCGGCGAGATAGACCCCAGCCTGGAGGCCGAAGCCCCGGCCGCCGGTGGTGAACCCCTGGGCGATGGCACCGAGGTGATCTACGCCGTCAGCCGCACCGGCGACGAAGGCCTGGTGACCAGCGGTTACGACACCACGGGCCCGACCCCTGCAGTCAGCAGCCTTGAGGAATACCTGGGGGTGCCTGAGGAAGAAGCCGAGGAGCCTGAGATCATCCCCGAGCCGGAACCCGAGCCTGAACCCGAGCCTGAACCGGAACCTGAACCGGAGCCAGAACCCGAGCCAGAACCTGAACCGGAGCCGGAACCCGAACCGGAGCCTGAGCCTGAGCCTGAGCCTGACACCCAACCCCAAGTCAGCGTCGATCTTGAAGTTGATCCCGGCGAGGAATATCTCCAGGGCACAAGTCAGGACGCCACGCAGATACTGGTGCATTTGACCGGCAGTGACGGCAGCGACCTGGGTCAGTTCAGCGTCATCCCCGACGCCGATGGCCACTGGTCGGTGGACATCAGCCAGCTGGATTTCAGCGAAGACGTCACCTACACCGCCACCGCTTTGGCCAGCGATGCCGATGGCGATACCGCCAGCGCGGTGGATAGCGACAGTTACGGCCTGGACCACCCGGTGCTGATCACCGGCCTGGATGCCGCAGGCCCCGAGCATCTGCTCTACGAAATGCACCTGCCTGAAGGTAGCGCGCCTGACGACCAGGCCCTGATCAAGACCGGCAGCTTCAGCCTGGAGGCCCTCGACGGCATCGATCGGCTGGAGATCGGCGAGCTCAGTATCAGTCTGGAACGCCTGCTCGACCTGGCCGACGACCCACTGGTCATCACCAGCACCGCCGGCAATCGGCTGACCCTCACCGGCTATGAGGGCAATGCCCAAGGCGGTAGCCTGCACTACCGCTACGAGCTGCTCAGCCGCCTCGATCACCCCCTCAGCACCCAGGCCGACAGCCTGCATGAAGAATTCCCCGTGCAGCTGTTCGACAGCGACGAGGACAGCCACAGCGCCCTGCTGAGCGTGGAAATCGTTGATGACCTGCCGAGCATCAGCTTCACCAGCGCCATCGGCCCCAGTTCGGCCACCGAGACCAGCTACACCGGCCTCTGGTCGCAAACCCTGGGCGCCGACAACAACAGCTATGTGCAGACCCTGGGGCTGAAGAGCGTCAGCGTCAACGGTGAAGTGTTGACGGCCGACCAGTTCGACTTCAACTTCAGCCAGGCCAGCGGCAGTGGTAGCGGTAGCTTCATCTACGCCGGCGGCAGTATCGACTTCAGCCTGCAGTTGAACAGCGACGGCACTTATCAGATTGACATGCAAGGCACGCCGGTGGAGGTGCGGATTGATCCGGTCGAATTCAACAAGGTCGAGCAGACCGGCTCAGGCCCCACTGCCGAATACCTGATCACCTACCACGACAGCGCGACGCAGACGCCCTTCCTCGCCAGCGTTATCCCCCTGGCGGGCGGTCAGACCCTGGAGCTGAAGGACGATGCCGGTAACAGCTACGTCGCCACCTCGGAAAGCGGTGAGATCAACGCCTCCGCCGCCGGTATCGGCTTTGCCAACAACAACCTGGAGAGCGATGCCAAGAACATGACCACTCAAAGCCTGTTCTACAACCCGCAGCAACTGGCCAGCAGCGTCAGCCTCTACTTCAAGGGCGAAGGTGCCACCGGCTGGAGCGGCAGCCAGGGTGACGTGCTCAACCTGCTGGTGCATGGCATCAGCAACGGCGGACCGGTGACCCAGGAACTGATCCTCGACAGCCGCTACGACAGCCTGGAGCTAGACGCCGAGGGCAATCCCCTGTTCATCATCAGCGCCCCGGACGGCTGGGACGGCATCGATCAGGTACAGGTGACCGCCGGTTTCTTCGAGGATGACAAGGGCATCAACGACACCAAGATCAAGATCGGCTTCGGTTTCACCACTAACACCGAGACCTCGGTAGATCTGCCACTGCAGCTGGATTTCGAGGCCCAGGTGGAGGACGAGGACAGTGACCTCTCCGAGATCAGCAGCTTCAGCCTGATCACCGATGCCGACCATCTGATCACGGGTACCGCCGGCGATGACTTCATCCGCGGCGGCGAAGAGGAGGATGAACTCAGCGGCGGCGCCGGTGACGATACCCTGGTGTACGACTCAGACGACAGTCTGATCGACGGCGGCGAGGGCCATGACAGCCTGCTGGTGGCGGAAAATATCGATCTGGGTCAGCTGGGAGATGACGACAGCGCCATCGAGAGCATCGAAAGCATCCAGCTCACCGGCGCCAGCCACGACCTCTCCAGCCCGCTGACGGTGGAGGATGTGCTCAACATCAGCGACGATGCCGATACCGCCGATGGCGTGGTGCAGCTGTACATCAGCAGCGATACGGTTGACCAAAGGGTCAGCGCCGACCTCAGTCAGTTCCAGTTCGACGCCTACGTGCCAGCGGAAGATGGCGTCAGCTACAACTGCTATGTGGCCGACTACGGCGGTGCAAGGGTACAGCTGTTCATTGAAGACAGCCTGGACGCCACTGAGATTATCTGATCATCACTCCGCTTGCCTGCGCTCCCCTTGCTCCAGTGGGGAGCGCGGGTCAGGGGCGCATGCAATGTGCGCTTTGTCCAAAAGCGGATTCCCTGTATATTAATTAAATCTAATATTCTGAAGCACTCTTTGAAACACAGGGGCATCCGCGTGACCGAATCCAACCGACTGCAGCATTTTCCCATCTCCTTCTTCGCCGTGGTCATGGGCCTGGCCGGGCTTTCCATCGCCTGGCGCAAGGCGCAGCAGGTGCTGGAGATCAACCCAGCCATCGACAGCCTGGCGGCGCTGCTGGCGACCCTGGTGTTCATCAGCCTGGCGCTGATCTACCTGAGCAAACTGATGAAATACCCCAGCGCGGTGCTGCAGGAACTCAAGCACCCGATCAAGCTGAATTTCTTCCCCACCATTTCCATCAGCCTGATCCTGCTGTCCATCATCGCTCTGCCCTACAGCCACGGCCTGGCCGGCGGACTCTGGACCCTGGGCACCCTGATGCACCTGCTGTTCACCCAGTACGTGATGAACTCTTGGATTCACCATGAGCATTACGAAATCCACCACATCAACCCGGCCTGGTTCATCCCCGTTGTGGGCAATGTATTGGTGCCCATCACCGGTGTGGAGCTGGGCCATGTGGAGATATCCTGGTTTTTCTTCAGCATCGGCATCACCTTCTGGCTGGTGCTGTTCACCATCATCTTCTACCGGGTGCTGTTCCATAACCCATTGCCCGATAAGCTGATGCCGACCTTTTTCATCCTCATCGCGCCGCCGGCGGTGGGCTTCATTGCCTACACCAAGCTCAATGGCGACATCGACAACTTTGCCCGCGTGCTTTACCACGGTGGCCTGTTCCTCACCCTGATGTTCCTCACCCAGGCGCAGCGTTTCATCAACCTACCCTTCGCCCTGTCCTGGTGGGCTTATTCCTTTCCCCTTGCCGCCATCACCCTGGCGAGCTTTGTCATGTTTGAACTCACCGGCACAGTGCTGTTCCAAACCATTGGCCTGGGTTTGCTGGCCCTGCTCACCCTGATCGTCACCTACCTGATCTACCGTACCTTTCTCGCAGTCCGCAACCATAAGGTCTGTGTGCCGGAATGACCTGCAGGCCCTTGCAAATTTCTGACTGCCACACTATGTTTTAGCCATGACCTTTGCTCGGAGGACTTGAATCATGGCTACAGAAACCCAGCATCCAGCGTTCCACTGCCTGAAACAGGCCCTGCTCAAAGACAGCGGCCCGACCCTGTTTCTGTTTGCTATCTGCCTGTTGCTTGGCTCGGCCTTTCTTTATCTCGGTGCGGAGATGGGCATGGCGCTGATTCTCATCGGCACCTCCGCCCTCGGGGTGTTTCTGTTGCTGGGTATGCGTGGTAATTGCTCCGAGCGATGATCAGGGCTCAGACTAAAAAGCCGCCTCTACCGCCGCCTCCAAGCGCTCCACCGCCACCAGTTCCATACCCTCAGCGGCCTCGCGGGAGAGGTTCTGCTTGGGCGCAATGGCGCGCTTGAAGCCGTGCTTGGCCGCCTCGCGCAGGCGGTCCGGGCCGTTGGGCACCGGGCGGATCTCGCCGGCCAGTCCTACCTCACCAAACAGCACCGTGCCCTCGGGCAGGGCGCGGTTGCGCAGGCTGGAGAGCACCGCCAGCAGCACCGGCAGGTCGGCGGCGGTCTCGTTGATGCGCACCCCGCCGACGACGTTGACGAACACATCCTGATCGTACATGGCGATGCCGGCGTGGCGGTGCATCACCGCCAACAGCATGGACAGGCGATTCTGCTCCAGACCGACGCAGACCCGGCGCGGGTTGGCCAGGCGGCTCTCGTCCACCAGGGCCTGCACCTCCACCAGCAGCGGCCGGCTGCCCTCACGGGTGACCATGACGGTGCTGCCGGGCACTTCCTCGGCATGGCCGGAGAGGAAGATGGCGGAGGGGTTGCCGACCTCGCGTAGGCCCTTGTCGGTCATGGCGAACACACCCAGTTCGTTGACCGCGCCGTAGCGGTTCTTGATGGTGCGGATCAGGCGAAAACGGCTGCCCTGCTCGCCCTCGAAATAGAGCACCGTATCCACCATGTGCTCCAGCACCCGCGGCCCGGCCAGGGCCCCTTCCTTGGTGACGTGGCCCACCAACAGCACGGCGGTGCCCGAGGCCTTGGCGAAGCGCACCAGCTGGGCGGCGCTCTCGCGCACCTGGGCCACCGAGCCCGGCGCCGATTGCAGCAGCTCGGTGTAGATGGTCTGGATGGAGTCGATCACCATGACATCGGGCGCCTCGCGCCCGGCGATAGCAAGCATGCGCTCGACGTTGGTCTCTGGCAGCAGGCGCAGGTTGTTGGCGCTCAGGCCCAGGCGCTGCACGCGCAGGCCGATCTGACGCGGTGATTCCTCGCCGCTGACGTAGAGGCTGCTCATGCTCTGGCTGAGCAGGGCCAGGGTCTGGGTCAGCAGGGTCGATTTGCCGATGCCGGGGTCGCCGCCGATGAGCACCACCGAACCGGGCACCAGACCGCCGCCGAGCACCCGGTCCAGCTCGCCGATGCCGGTGGGCTGCTTCAGCTCCGGCTCGGCCTGCAGCCCGGCCAGCTCGATCACCTCCTGACCGGCAGCCATGCCGGCATAGCCAGCAAAGCGCGGGTTGGCCGGCGCGCTCTCCATCACCGTCTCCACCAGGGTATTCCAGGCCTTGCACTCCAGGCATTGACCGGCCCATTTGGGGCTTTTGGCGCCGCACTCGGTGCATTGGTATTGGGTTTTAGCCTTGGCCATGGATCTCCAGGCGCACCCGTTCGGTGCGGTTACAAAACAGCTGATAGGCGATGGTGCCAGCGGCAGCGGCGATGCGATCTGCCGCCAGACCCTGACCCCAGAGGGTGGCCCAGTCCCCTACCCTGGCCTGGGGCCGGCTGCGCAGATCAAGCGTAATCATGTCCATGGAGACCCGGCCGATCAGCGGCACCGGGCTATCCCCAAGCAATACCGGCGTGCCCGCCGGGGCGTGGCGCGGATAGCCATCGCCATAGCCTATGCCCAGCACACCGATGGGCATGTCTTCCGGAGCGATCCAGCTGGCACCGTAGCCGACGCTCTCGCCCTTGAGGATAGTTTTCACCGCCAGCAGCGGCGCCTGCAGCGTCATCACCGGCTGCAGGCCCAGCTCCGGGCCGCTGCGCTCGATCAGGGGTGAAGCGCCGTAGAGCATGATCCCCGGGCGCACCCAGTCACCCTGCATCTCGGGTCGGCTGAGAATCAAGGCGGAGTTGGCGGCGCTGATCTGCGCGCTGTGGCGTTGGGCCAGCTCGCTGATCAGCTGCCATTGCTGCTCGGTCATGCCACTGGCCAGATCATCGGCACAGGCCATGTGGCTCATCAGCAGGGGTTGCTCGCCCAGGCAGTTGAGGGCCTTGAGCCGGTTGAGTGATGTTTCAAACTGATCGGCCAGCAGGCCGAGGCGGTGCATGCCGCTGTCAATCTTGAGCACGCAGCGCGGCAGGGCCTTGCGCGGCAGGGATGCCAGCAGCTCGATCTGCCAGGGATGATGCACTGCGAGCATCAACCCCTGCTCGGCGGCGGCGCTGATCATCTCGGCGTTGTAGGCACCGCCCATCACCAAAATCGGCTTGCGCACCCCCAGGGCGCGCAGACGCAGGGCCTCATCACAGCGGGCCACGGCAAAGCCCTGGGCCTGATCCAGCCCGGGCAGCAACTGCGCGACACCGTGACCGTAGGCGTTGGCCTTGATCACCGCGAGCACACCAGCCTGGGGTGCGTGCTGCTGGGCCAGGGCCAGGTTGTGGCGCAGGGCATTGAGGTCGATCCGCGCCCGGGGGCTGAAGTCCATTTCAGTAATGGCCCTCGTACACTGTTTCCACTAGGTCATCGAAGCGGGTGTACTGGCCCTTGAAGGCCATGCGCACCGTGCCGGTGGGGCCGTTACGCTGCTTGCCGATGATAATCTCGGCCACACCCTTATCCGGAGATTCGGGGTTGTAGTATTCATCTCGGTAGAGGAACACCACCAGGTCGGCATCCTGCTCAATGGCGCCGGATTCGCGCAGGTCGGACATGATCGGCCGCTTGTTGGTGCGCTGCTCCAGGCTGCGATTGAGCTGGGACAGGGCAATCACCGGCACCTCCAGTTCCTTGGCGAGGGATTTGAGGGCACGGGAGGTGGCGGAGATTTCATTGGTGCGGTTTTCTGCTGCACTGGGCATCTGCATCAGCTGCAGGTAGTCGATGACGATCAGGCCCAAATCGCCCTGCTCACGCTTGAGGCGGCGGGCGCGGGCGCTCATCTCCGTGGGGGTGAGCCCGGCGGTGTCGTCGATGTGCATGGTGGCATCGGAGAGCAGGTTGATCGCCGAGGTCAGGCGCGGCCATTCCTCATCCTGCAATTGGCCGGTGCGCACCTTGTTCTGGTCGATATGCCCGAGGGAGGACATCATGCGCATGGCCAGGGATTCGCCGGGCATTTCCAGGCTGAACACGGCCACCGGCCGGCGCACCTTGATGGCGACATTTTCGGCAATATTCATCGCGAAGGCGGTCTTGCCCATGGAAGGTCGGCCGGCGATGACCACCATGTCACCCGGCTGCAGGCCAGAGGTCTGGCGGTCGAAATCGACAAAACCGGTGCTGACGCCGGTGATGGGGTCGTCCTGCTCGAACAGAGTCTCGATCCGATCCACCGCCTTGCCCAGCAGACTGGAGAGATGCTGAAAGCCGCCCTTGCCGCGCGAGCGTTGCTCGGCTATGTCAAAGACCTTGCTTTCCGCCTCGTTGAGCAGTTCGGTCGCATCCTTGCCCTGGGGGTTGAAGCCGCTGTCGGCGATCTCGGTGCCAACGCGGATCAGCGCGCGCTTGAGCGCGTGTTCGCGGACGATCTCGGCATAGGCACGGATATTGGCGGCAGTGGGGGTGTCCCTGGCGAGACTGCCGAGATAGACCATACCGCCGCATTCGCCGGCGATGTTCAGCCGCTCCAACTCGCTGAAAACAGTGACCAGGTCCCGCGGCTGATTCTTCTCGGCCAGATGCTCGACGGCGCGAAAGATCACCCGGTGTTCGTGCAGATAGAAGTCCTTTTCGACGATCATGTCGGCGATCTGATCGTAGGCATTCTCATCCAGCAGCAAACCGCCGAGCACCGCTTGTTCGGCCTGGATGGAATGGGGAGGCACCCGCAGGTTATCTACGGGCAGGGAATTCTCATCGGGATAGGGAAGATCATCTTCGGACATCGGCTGTCAAATCCCGGCC
>JADGBD010000002.1:0-7681 GCA_015231665.1 Gammaproteobacteria bacterium | reverse complement strand
TTCACGTCCGTATGCAGATGCAGCACGATCTCGTAGCTGCCGATGTTGTGGAAGGGACCTTCCGGCAGGCGTACTTCCTTCTTGCTCACTTCAACCCCGGCCTGGGTGCAGGCGGCGGCGATGTCGGCGGTGCCGATGGAGCCAAACAGCTTGCCTTCATCACCGGCCTTGGCGCTGATGGTAATGCTGCCAATGGATTCCAGCTTGGCCTTGCGCGTTTCTGCTGCCTGCAGGGACTCAACGGCATTCTTTTCCAATTCGGCGCGGCGCGCCTCGAAGGCCTTGAGGTTTTCCTCGGTAGCAGCAACCGCAGCACCCGTGGGCAACAGGAAGTTGCGCCCGTAGCCGGCCTTGACCATCACTTTCTCACCCAGATTGCCCAGGTTTTCGACTTTCTTCAACAGGATAACTTCCATCACAAAACCCCTAAAACGTGTTCAAACTCAATTATCGGTATCTTCTGCCTTAGGCCCAGATTGGGCTTGACCCAAGCGGCGAAAATCACGCCATACATCCACAAAGCCTGTGGCTGCCAGGGTCAGACTCACATAGGGCAAGGCAAAAAACAGCAAAACGTACAGCCCAATCAACCAGTTGCGTCCCGATGGGCTTCTTCCCAAGAGTGCATGCATCACCGCCAGCCCCTGCAGGAAAAACGCAATCAGCAGCAGCACCAAGAGCACCCGCAGCCAGGACCACTGAGCCCCATCGGCAAACACCAGCAATAACAGCAGCGCTACAGCAACCAGGGCCAGCGATCGGGACAGGCAAAAACCCTGAAACTCACGGGAGAAACCGCCCGGGTTAAACAGCCTGGCCTGCCAGCTACGCGCCAGGAACAGGCTCAGGGCTAATTGCAAGAACAGCCCCCCGGCCATCATCGCCACCAGCCAGCGAGCCAACCAATCCAGCACCTCGACAAGCTGATCCGGGGTCAACACGCCAGACTGGCTCAGTGACTGCCGCACCGGCTCAAGCATTTGCTGCATGCCGCCTTCTGCTGTTCCCACTAGAAACAATTGCAGAATCAGCGGCAGCAGACCAACCAGCAAGGCCGCCTGCAGGGTCAGCGACAACGACAGACTATAGCGCAACAGCAAAGCCAAGAGCCACAGTGGTGCCCAAAACATCAGCGATGCCAAGGCCAGGCGAGGATCTCCCGCCAGTAGCCAGGTCGCCAGGGCCGTGGCCAGACTGGCACCCAGGCCTATCTCCAGGCCACTGCGACCACCCTGACGAAGAGTGACCAGACCCACCACCGCTGCCGCAAAGATCGACAAGGGCGGCAACAGCAGGGCGAGGACGAAAAACAGCATCGCCATCCCTACCGCCTGCATCCGTCCGCGCATGGCGTAGGCGGCTATCATGACCACTTCACTTCGGGCAGCCTAATCCCAAGGCAGGCAACGGGTCTCAACGGACCTCAATGCTGATCGGTATAGGGCAGCAGGGCCAGGTAACGGGCGTGCTTGATGGCGCTGGCCAACTGACGCTGATACTTGGCGGTGGTGCCGGTGATGCGACTGGGGACTATCTTGCCGCTCTCACTGACGTAGGCCTTGAGCAGGTTGAGATCCTTGTAATCGATCTCAGTGATGCCCTCGGCGGTGAAACGGCAATACTTTTTACGACGAAACTGACGTGACATGATTGTTGTCTCCGAAAACGATGGATGGCTGGCTGTTAGTCTTCTTCGGACTCATCGTCCGCATCATCGCCGACATCCTCATCGGTGTCGCGCGAGGCCGAGCGAGGCGCATCACGCTCATCACCCTTGACCAGCAGCGAAGGCGCGGTGACCGGACCCTTGCGGCTCAGCACCAGATTGCGGATTACCGCATCGTTGAAGCGGAAGGCGCTGTCCAGTTCGGCCAGCACTTCATTGTCACACTCGATGTTCATCAGCACGTAATGTGCCTTGTGCACCTTGTTGATGGGATAGGCCAGCTGACGACGACCCCAGTCTTCGAGACGGTGGATCTTGCCACCCCTGGCTTCGATGGTGGAGCGGTAGCGCTCGACCATGCCGGGAACTTGCTCACTCTGGTCCGGATGGACCATGAACACGACTTCATAATGACGCATTGTGACACCTTATGGCTAATAGCCTCCCGCCGCGCAGCGGTGAGGCAAGGTTGTAAAGGGGCGGGATTATCCGGATAACCGGCAGAATTTCAATCTTTTTCTCAAGAGCGACCTTGGAGCAGACCATTCACCAGGCGCAGGTCATCGATGCTGATGATCCCCGCCGTGGCTTTCAGACCCAGTCCGTTGAGGATGTATTGATAGCGGGCGTTGGAATAGTCCGCCCGCGCCTTGAACAGATTGCGCTGCACGGTGAGGACATCGACCATGGTTCGGGTGCCCACATCGAAGCCGGCCTGGGTCGCCTCCAGGGCACTCTGGGCCGAGCGGATAGCGGACTCCAGCGCCGCCACCTTGCTTATGCTGGAGAGCACGCCACGGTAGTAGTCGCTCACATCCCGCCGCACCGCACGCCGCGCCTGTTCGAGCCCCTCGCTGGCGGTGACAAAGTCATGCCGCGCCTGGCGGGTGCGCGATGAGACGCTACCACCGGCATAGAGCGGCAGGCTCAGCTGCAGACCGATGCTGTTTGTGTCGTTATCGTTGCCAATGAAGGGGCTGGTGGAACTGTTGATGCTGGAGCCGGCTACCAGATCCAGGCTGGGCAGATGGCCGCTGCGCTCCAGCTCTATCTGCTTGCGCGATGCGCTCAGGCCGCTGTTGGCCGCCAGCACCTGGGGGCTGCGCTCCATCGCCAGATTGATCCATTCCTCGATGTTAGCGGGATTGGGCTTGCTCATGGGAATCTTGCTGCGCAGACCCAGCAACTTGCGTTCTTCCAGATTGGCAACGATCTCGCGCAGGGCTTCCCAGGCGCTGTCCAGATCGTTGGTGGCGACAATCACATTGGCGCGGGCCTGGTCATAGGCGGCCTGCACCTCATGCACGTCGGTGATCGCGATCAGGCCCACATCAAACCGCTGCTTGGCCTGATCCAACTGGCGGCTGATGGCACGCATTTCCGCCTGACTGAAACTGAGATTATCCTCGGCGGCGAGAATGCCGAAGTAGGTCTGGGCAACCCGCACAATCAGGTTGATTTCCTCCTGACTGTACTGCGCTCCCGCTTGCTCAATGACGTCTTTCGATTGATCCAGACGAATCCATTGATCAAACCGCAAGATCGGTTGCCGCAGCCTCAGATCGGCGCCTTTGACCGTGCCATTGTCCCGATCATCCATGTTTATGCGATCCACGCTCGCCGCCAGATCGACCTGGGGAAGCAAGGGGGCCAGGGCCTGGGGACGCAACTCCTGGGCCGATTCACGAGTGGATCGGGCACCGCGCAGCACCGGATCGCTGTCTAGGGCCTGCTCGTACAGCTGGATCAAATCCGCCGCCTGGCCTACACCCAGGGGCAGCAACAAAAGCAATGGGATGAGTTTTTTCATCTTCGGGCCCTATTCTGAAATCCCCAGTGTGGGGATCAGTTATCTCTTGAATCGGGGCATTCTAGCAGGAAATGGCTGGCAGAAAATTGTGCTTTTGCAGCGCCCAAGTCAGCTAGGCCCTCGGCCTACCAGGGCATGACGTTGTTCATGAAGGACATGGGCCGACTGACGTTCTGATTCATGATCGACATGTCGTTGCGCATGTTGTTGGTGGCCCAGGACATGGATTCCATGGAACGGCCCATCTGGCGCATGTTGTTGAGCATGGGGTCGAGGTTGCCGACGCTGCGGTCGATGGAGACCATGCTTTGGTTCATCTCCTTGACGTTGCGCGTCAACTGGCCCATGTTCTCCGACACCGACTGCATGTTGCCCGCCAGCAGGGTCATGTTGGTATCCACGCTGATGGCCAGGTAATGCACGTCCTTGGCCAGGCTATAGACCAGATAGAAGCCGTAGCCGGCCAGCAGGATGAAGGCAAACAGAGAGGGATAGACAATCAGCTCCCAGCGTCGGGCGCTGTTTTCAAAGGCGGCGGACAGTCGATCGAAGGACTGGGACGAGACAAAGTCCTGCTTGCGCCGCTCAACCTGGGCGTGCTCACCATCTTGCTGCTGCTCTGACATCAAGCTTCTCCGGCAACTATATTAGCGAATTATTATAGACTAACGCACTCGGCGCCGCCAGTAAAAGCAGAGCCGTGAATTCAGATAATTAATCCAGCCGCCTCGCGCATCAGCCGCTTCATTTCCCGTACCGCCGCTTCCAGACCAGTGAACAGGGCCCTGGCCATGATCGCGTGGCCGATGTTCAGCTCGCGCAGACCGGCAATCGCCGCCACCCGGGCGACGTTGTGATAATCCAGACCGTGCCCGGCATTGACCTGCAGACCCAGAGAGCGGCCGTAGTCCACCGCCTCGCGGATGCGTTGAAACTCTTCCTCGCGCTGATCCCGGGTCTGGGCATCGGCATAGCGGCCGGTGTGGATCTCAACCACCGGCGCGGCACAGGCCAGGGCGGCATCCAGCTGGCGCGGGTCGGCGTCGATGAACAGCGACACCCGCACCCCGGCATCAGCCAGTGCGGCGCAATAACTCTGCAGGTGGGCCAGGTTGCCGACCACATCCAGGCCACCCTCGGTGGTCAGCTCGGCGCGTTTTTCCGGCACCAAACAGCAATCCTCAGGCCGATAGCGGCGGGCAATCTCCAGCATCTCTGCGGTGGCGGCCATTTCCAGGTTCATCCGCGTCTGCAGCATGTCACTGAGCATGGCCACATCCCGTTCCTGAATATGACGACGGTCCTCACGCAGATGCAGGGTGATCGCATCGGCCCCGGCCTGCTCTGCCAGCAGCGCCGCCTGCAGGGGCTCGGGATAGCGGGTGCCGCGGGCCTGGCGCAGGGTGGCCACGTGATCGATGTTCACCCCCAGCAGGATGGGCTCGTGCTCGGCCATCAGTCTTTCCTCTTGTAGATTGCTCGGAACAGCTCGCGGCTTTGCAATGGCCGCTCGCCTAAATAGTGACGCATGACTCGCCGCATCAACACCCGTGCAGAGGTTAGAAGGGTCGAGTCCCAGGGAAGTTTCCCAGCCAATGCTAAAAGTGCCTCACCGGGCAGGGATTCTGCGCTGGCTGCGGGTGCCAGGCTGGCGCCCTGCTCAAGCCGGTAATGGTAGCGCAAACCGGCTTGCACCGGTTCACCGGCCTCGGTCAGATGCAGATTGAGGGCGTAACCCAGCAGTTCAAGCAGGTCCACCTCGAAGCGGCGCAACAGGGCCTCGCTGCCGCCCTCGCGGCTCAGGCCGGCCAGGCTATTGGCGTAGAGCACAAACAACTCGGCGCTGGGATCATGGCGCGGCAGCAGACGCAGCAATAATTCATTGAGATAGTAGCCGTAAAACAGCACCTCGCCCTGTTGCAGCAGCGGCAGGGCGGTGGCCTCGGCCTGGGTCAGGGTCTTGACCTCACCGCGGCCGTTCCAGGCCACCTCCAGGGGCACAAAGGGCTGCAAATGGCCGCCGCGCTTGCCGGCTTGAGCCCGTGCACCTCGGGCTATCACCGCCAAACGGCCGCTGTGGACGGCAAACAGCTCAATCAGCAGACTGCTGTTGGAATAGGGCCGACGGGAGAGAACAAAAGCAGGCTCAAGAGACACGGGAAAAATCGGCAGCCTCGCCTGCCTTCAGCGCGCGGACAGGCTGCCCATGACCGGATCAATCGCCATAGCCGAGGCGTGCCAGGGCAGCCTCGTCACCGGCCCAGCTGTCCTTGACCTTGATCCACACCTGCAGATGCACCCGCTTCTGGAAAAAGGCCATCATCTCCTTGCGCGCCTCGGTAGCGGCCTGCTTCATCGCCTCGCCGCGGTGGCCGAGGAGAATCTTGCGCTGGCCCTCGCGCTCGACCCAAACCAGGGCATGAATGCGGTAACGATCGCCCTCGTCCTCGAAGGATTCGATCTCCACCGTCAGGGCATAGGGGATTTCCTGGGCATAGCGCCGGGTCAGCTGCTCGCGCAGCAGTTCGGCAGCGAAAAAGCGCTCGCTGCGATCGGTCAGTTCATCTTCACCAAAGAGATTATCCGACTCCGGCAGCAGAGCCAGCAGCAGTGACTCCAGCTGCTCGGTATTGCTGCCCTTGATCGCGGAGATGGGGATCACTTCCTTGAAGGGGAAACGGGCCGCGGTCTGCTGCAGGTAGGGCAAGAGCTGGGCCTTGTCCTGCAGCCGATCGATCTTGTTTACCGCCAGCACCACCGGCCGCGAGGTCTCGCTCAGAGCCTTGAGCACCTCAGCATCTTCCTCGGTCCAGCGCAGGGCTTCCACCAGAAAGACGATGACATCCACATCCGCCAGCATCGCCTTGGCGGCGCGGTTGAGATAATGGCCCAGGGCCTTGCGCTTGCTGTCCACTCGCTGGTGGATGCCGGGGGTATCCACATAGAGAATCTGACCGCCGGGTAGGCTGTGAATGCCAAGAATGGCGTGGCGGGTGGTCTGGGGTTTGTGTGAGGTGATCGCCAGTTTCTGGCCGATGAGCCGATTGAGCAGGCTCGATTTGCCCACATTGGGCCGTCCCACCAGAGCGACGTAGCCGCAGCGATTCTGCCCGACCGATTCAGCGACCACCCAGAAGCTCCAGCATGCTGGTGGCGGCTGCCTGCTCGGCGCGACGGCGGCTGCTGCCCTGCCCCTGGGCCTGCTGGCCCGAATCCAACTGACAGAGGACGCGAAAGCTCTGTTCATGCTGCTGACCGGTCACATCCAGAATCTCATAGCTGGGCAATTCTCTGCCTTGGGCCTGCAACCATTCCTGCAGGCGGGTTTTGGGGTCCTTGACCACATGCTTCAGGTCCAGCTGCTCCAGGCGGCTGGCAAACAGCCGCTGGATCAGCGCCTGTACCGGCGCCATGCCGGCATCCAGATAGACGGCACCGAGCAGGGCCTCGGTGGCATCAGCCAGGGTCGAGGTACGGTTCTGCCCGCCGGCACCCAACTCGCCCGCGCCCATCTGCAGATAGCGCGATAGTTCCAGATCCTGGGCCACCTCGGCGAGGGTCTCGCGCCGCACCAGGCTGGCGCGCAAACGGCTGAGCTGGCCTTCATCGGCCCGCGGGAAACGGTGGTACAGGGCATCGGCAATGGCAAAACCGAGGATGGCGTCGCCAAGAAACTCCAGGCGCTCGTTGTGCTCACCGCCGGCGCTGCGGTGGGTCAGAGCCAGGCGCAGCAGTTCAGGGTCGGCAAAGGCATGGCCCAGCTGGCGTGCCAGCTGGTCCTGGGGCGCCAGCACTATTCGGAGGCCTCAGCCACCTCGTAGAAAGAGGCAACAATGGAGAGGTTGCCGACAATGGGCTCGCGCACCTCGTAATCGACGATGATCTTAGTCCCCTCGCGGGTTCGATCCAGGGTCACGGTCTCCATATCGAATCCGTACACACTGCTGATGTTGAGCTGCTTAGCCATGACATCACGCGCCTTGCGCAATGTAGCCTTGGCCATTCCCGGCTGATTGGCGGTGTACTTGAGGGACTGCAACACGGAGCCGTGGCTAATGTAGATGGGGCCGATCTTCATCGCCAGCAGGGCGCCACTGATGATCAGGGCAATGATGATGAGCCAGCCCATGCCGGTCATGCCGCGTTGATTTCTTACCAGATTCATCATCTCCAACTCTCCTCTGTGCCTAAGTTAGCGAACTATA
>JADGBD010000106.1 GCA_015231665.1 Gammaproteobacteria bacterium | reverse complement strand
TAATCCGGCGTCGAAACCAAATCAGGACGCAGAGGACGCAAAGGAGCGCAAAGGAGCGCAAAGGACGCGGAGGGTTAAATGTAGTGTCTGCGCCCCTTGGCCAGCGCTAGGGGTTCCGAGGAATCCATAGATCAAGCTGAATTTTGCCGCCATTGGCAGCTTGCCAGCGGCGAATTTTGTCCCCTCAAGGGCCTGTTACTGGGCGCTCAGCCCAGTATCCATGCGGGTTGAGGGAATCCATAGACCAGAGTCAATGACCTTACCGAGAAACATCGATTGGATGCGCGCAAAAAACCTGCCTAAGCTGCGTCCATCCATTGAGCTAAGTGAACTAACGAGCTAAACCTCACCGACTGGCAGCAACAGCGAAGAATAGGAGAACACCATGGCCTTGAAATCCTACGATGCAGGCGTTAAAGAATACCGCGACATGTATTGGACCCCGGACTACGTTCCGCTGGATACCGATCTGCTCGCATGCTTCAAATGTACCGGACAGCCCGGTGTGCCGCGTGAAGAGGTGGCCGCTGCGGTAGCCGCCGAATCCTCCACCGGCACCTGGAGTACCGTTTGGTCGGAACTGCTCACCGACATGGAGTATTACAAGGGTCGTGCTTACCGCATCGAAGACGTGCCCGGCGACTCCGAGTCTTTCTACGCCTTCATCGCCTATCCCATCGACCTGTTCGAGGAAGGCTCAGTGGTCAACGTGCTCACCTCGCTGGTAGGTAACGTTTTCGGCTTCAAGGCGCTGCGTCATCTGCGTCTGGAAGACATCCGCTTCCCCATCGCCTACATCAAGACCTGCGGCGGCCCGCCGGCGGGTATCCAGGTGGAGCGCGACCGTCTCAACAAGTACGGTCGTCCCCTGCTGGGTTGTACCATCAAGCCCAAGCTGGGCCTGTCGGCGAAGAACTACGGCCGTGCCGTGTATGAATGTCTGCGTGGCGGTCTGGACTTCACCAAGGACGACGAAAACGTCAACTCCCAGCCCTTCATGCGCTGGCGTGATCGCTTCGACTTTGTTGCCGAAGCCATCCAGAAAGCCGAAGCCGAAACCGGCGAGCGCAAGGGTCACTACCTCAACGTCACCGCCGCCACCCCGGAAGACATGTACGAGCGCGCCGCCTACGCCAAAGAGCTGGGCATGCCCATCATCATGCACGACTTCCTCACCGGCGGCTTCACCGCCAACACCGGTCTGGCCAACTACTGCCGCAAGAACGGCATGCTGCTGCACATCCACCGTGCCATGCACGCGGTAATCGACCGTCATCCCAAGCACGGTATCCACTTCCGTGTGCTGGCCAAGTGCCTGCGTCTGTCCGGTGGTGACCACCTGCACACCGGTACCGTGGTGGGCAAGCTGGAAGGCGACCGCGCCTCTACCCTGGGCTTTGTCGATCAGCTGCGCGAATCCTTCGTGCCGGAAGACCGCTCACGCGGCGTCTTCTTCGATCAGGACTGGGGCTCCATGCCCGGCGTCTTCGCCGTTGCTTCTGGTGGTATCCACGTTTGGCACATGCCGGCGCTGCTGTCCATCTTCGGTGACGACTCGGTGCTGCAGTTCGGTGGCGGTACTCAGGGTCACCCCTGGGGCAACGCCGCTGGCGCCGCCGCCAACCGCGTGGCTCTGGAAGCCTGCGTCAAGGCCCGCAACCAGGGCCGCGAGATCGAAAAGGAAGCGCGCGATATCCTCACCGAGGCCGCCCGTCACAGCCCCGAGCTGGCGATTGCGATGGAGACCTGGAAGGAAATCAAGTTCGAGTTTGACACCGTGGACAAGCTGGACGTGGCCTAAAGGCCGCTCCCGCCCGGCCTTCTCACCACGAGGGGCCGGGCTAAACGCCACCGCACAGAACCAGACCCGCTAGAAAGAAAGAGGAAAACATCATGCCATCTTATGAAGTAGGTGATTACCAGACCGCCCAGACCCTGGAGACCTTTGGTTTCCTGCCCAAGCTGACCCAGGAAGAGGTCTATGACCAGATCGACTATCTGATCGCCCAGGGCTGGACCCCGGCCATCGAGCACGAGCATCCGTCCCGCTCCGGCAACTACTACTGGACCATGTGGAAGCTGCCGATGTTCGGCGAACAGAACCTCAACCGGGTAGTGGCCGAGCTGGATGCCTGCCGCCGCGCTTATCCCGACCACCACATCCGTCTGCTGGGTTACGACAACTACACCCAGAGCCAGGGGGTATGTTTCGTGGTGCATGAGGGTCGCGCCTAAGCCATCCGGCTTTAGCCTTAGGCTGACGAGTTCAGCCGATTAGGCCGCAACCACAAAGTGCAAGCACAAGAGCAAGCTGAAAGACACGGGGAAGACCATGGCAGACAAGGCACAGGCAGCAAGCAGCAGAGCCCTGGCTCTGGCAAGACGCAAGGCGATGTCCAGCGGCGGCAAGGCCGCCATTGCTAAACAAGGCGCTAAACAAGGCTCTGGACAGGGTAGCAGACAGGCCCAAGGCGCTAGCGTGCCGCCGGCCCGGCGTGCCAATGCTGCAGCGGCCCGGGTTCAAGCCAGACCCCAGGCTAAACCCGAGCCGGTTAGCCCAGCCAGTGCCCTGCCAGAGTCTCGCCCCGTGGCAGAAACCCCCGCAGCAGCCAGGCCCGCCGCCCGTGCGACGGTCAAGGCTTCTGCTGGCAACAGCGCACGCCAGGCTTCGCGCCAGCGGCGTCAGGCACTGTCCAGCCAAGGCAAGCAGGCCGTACCCCAAGCCAAAGCGGGTCAGCGTACCCGTCAGGCGGAAGAAGCCCTGGCACGCAGCGGTCGCAAGACCGAGCTGCGTGGCCCGGTCAAGGATTCAGCTCAGGATTGTGGTTGCGGCTGCAACGGCAGCGGAGCCTGCCAGGACAAACCAGCAGCGGTCCAGGAATCCAACGCTCCGGCGCGCGGCTTTGCCGCTCGCTCGGCAGCGGTGGCCGAACGGCCGCGCAATCGCAACAGCAAGCGGCCGGCGCAGGTGCAAAGCAGCGCCAAAGCGGCCTCCCTGGCTCGGCGTCGGGCCCAGTCCCAGCGCGGCAAGGCCGGGCTCGGCAGCGGTGGCCTGACTCAGGCACAAACTGCCCGTGCCGCTCACCCCGATCTTTCCAGCCGTGAACTGGCCAAGGCCCTGCGCGAACAGCGCAGCAAGCGCGGCAACGGCGGCCAGAAAAAATCCGCCCCCAGCGGCAAGCGGCGCAAGGCCCAAGACCAGGCCAAGGTCCAGGCCGGTGCACAGGACGCCAGCTGGAAGGTAGGCGCGAGCCAGACCAGCCAGGGCCAGCGCGTCACCGGCACCCAGGTGGGCCGCTTCCAATCCGTCACCGGTGATGAACCCGGCAGTTGCCGCACGGTAACCGGCACCGAATACCTGGCCGCGGACATCTTCCGCGAGTTCTGCCAGACCGATCTGCCGGCCAGCCCGCAGCGGGTCAGCCAGACCTCCACCGGTCGCGGCGTAGGTGTCACCGGCGTGGATGTGGGCCGCAGTGACAAGGTCACCGGCAACGAGCCCGGCAGCTGCAAGCGCGTCACCGGTTCGGAATACCTCTCGGCCGAGCAGATGCAGAGTTTCTGCGGCAAGGCGCCAGAGCCCAGCCCGGCCCGCGGCAGCCACAGCCAGACGCGCAAGCAGCAGAGCGTTACCGGTACCAATCCAGACCGTAATGCCCGGGTCACCGGTGCCGAAACCGGCGCCAACCGCGAGCTGACTGGCACCCAATACACCAATGTCAGCGAGGTCAACGCCAGCGACAAGCCCACGCCTGCCAAGGTGGGCCAGAGCAGCACCCTGCGCGGTGGTCGTGTCAGCGGCACCTTGCTCGGCCGGCGCGAGGGCATGACCGGCGATGAGGCCGGCAGCTGCCGCCAGATCACCGGCGATGAATACCTCAGCGCCGAACAGTACAACCAATTCTGCGATGCCAGCCCCAAGCCCGAAGGGCGCAAGGTCGGCCGCTCGCGTACCCTGGGTGGCGAAGAGGTCACCGGCAGTCTCACCGGTCGCTCCCTCAAGGTCACCGGCGATGAGCCCGGCACCTGCAAGTCGATTACCGGCACGCCCTATATTGGTGCCGAGCAGTACAACACCTATTGCGAGGCCCCCCAGGCGTCTGCGGCCATCAGCCGTGCCGCGCCGAGCAAACGTCGCTTTGGCGCAGCCCTCACCGGCCAGCAGCCGGCGGTGGCTGGAGCCATCAGCGGTGATGCCAAGGGCGCTTGCGAAGCCATCAGCGGCACCCCCTATGTGGGCGCAGATCAGATCATTGCCGCCTGCCCGAGTCAGCCGGCCGAGCCGCAGAGCCCGGATTTTCCCCAGCCGCTGATGCAGGCCATGGCTATGACAATGAATCCAATCCAGGGCGCTCAGCGCCCCGCCAGCCCGCAGCAGATAGCTCCGGCGCAGGTGCAGGACAGAGTCACCGGCACCAGCCGGGCCATGAACGGCCAGATTACCGGCGCCTTCGACAAGGCCGGCGGCAAGGTGACTGGTACCGAAGAGGCCCGATTCGGCCGCGGTCCAGGGCTGCAGAAACCCCTGGAAACCGCCGCTGAGATCGACGGCCGGGTCAAGTCACGCATCTCCGGCGAGGGCATGGATTCAGGCATGCGCATCACCGGCGACGACTGGGATCGGGGTGATCGCGTCACCGGCACCGAGGGATTGTCCGCCAGCCGGCGCAACCCCAGCCTGCGCGGTGGTCCGGCCCAGCCCATGGCGGCCCGTGCCGCTCGGCCGCAGGAAGCCCCTGAGCCGGTCAGCAAGGTCACCGGCAGCAGCGGCAATACCAGCAACGGTGCCCTGATCACCTATTCCGGCGGAGCCCGGGGCTAAGGCGCGCGGACAGGCTGGAGTCAGACATGCTGCGCTCAACTCGCCATCAGCAGCTGCAGGCCCAGGCTCGGGGTAGGGGAGTGCCTACTGGCGCCGCCCTGCGCCGCCCCGGCGCCCGCGGACCGCTGCAGCAGGCCACGGCTGGCTTGGCTGGAGATGAGAATGGCCGCCTCTATGCCTACGAGCAGCAGGTCAAGGGAGCTTTCGACAACCTGGTGCCGGTGCTCAAGCAGGTTTCTGCGCTGCAGCACGAGGCGGATTTCGAACTCCGCGCCCAGCGGCTGGCCCGCGAGCGCCTGGGCTTTGAGTTGCCCGAGCAGATCCTCGCCGATGCCTGGGTGGATCAACTGGACATGCGCCGCCTGTTCGCCTGGTGCGTCTTCTCCAGCTACCGCCGCTTCTGCGACGACTATTACGGCAACGGCCCCCTGGCCAGCCAGCAGGCGGCGGGTTTTGATGAATTCCTCCAGGGCTGCGGCTTCCACACCCTGGACATCTCGCCCTGCGCCGACGGCCGTCTGGCCCATCTGGTGCGCTATGTGCTGCGCCTGCCGCAGCAGGCGGTGCGGCGCAAATCCTACGCCGGGGCCCTGTTTGATATTGAAGACAGCATCCAGAAATGGACCGAGGTGGAACTGCGCCGCTTCCGTGAGGGCCAGCCCAACAGCGCCGATGCGCCGACCCGCTACCTCAAGCTGCTGAGCTACCACTTCAGCTCGGTGGACCCGCAGCACCAGGGCTGCGCCGCCCACGGCTCGGACACGCAAAAGGCGGCCCAGGCCGGGCTGGATCGGCTGCTCGCCTTCCGCGAGGCAATCGAAAACAGCTTCTGCTGCGGTGCCTCCATCGACCTGCTGCTGATCGGTCTGGACACCGACACCGACGCCATCCGCGTGCACCTGCCCGATGGCCAGGGCGAGCTGGACCTGCAGCGCTGGCTGGATGTGGCCGAACTGGAACAGCGCGGCGGCAGCAGCGCCGAGGCGATTCGCGCCATCGCGCCGGATCTGGCCGAGGGCATGGCCCGGCTGATCGAGCGGCTGATCGACAACAACCGCCAGCAGATCGCCTATGTGCGGCAGTACCACGGCGGGCGCTACGCGGACATCGGCCATGCTGAGCGCTTCATCGGCGCCGGCGTGGGCTTTGAAGAAATTCAGCTGCGCAACCTGATGTATTTCGCCTACATGAACACCGTGGAAGAGGCGGCGCCAGACCTGGACGTGGGCATCCGCATCTTCACCGGCCTGAATGTGGCCCATGGCCTGCCGGTGCCGGTGGTGCTGCGGTTTGATCACCACAGCCGGGTGCCCGGCTCGCGCCAGCGCGCGGCGGAACACGCGGCCCGCGTCGCCCAGGCGCTGCAGGCGCGCTACGCCGAGCTGCACCAGCGCGGTCTGCTGCACCTGCTCCAGGTCACCCGGGATTGCGACAGCCCCGGCTCCATCGAGGTGCTGGATTGCTCGGTACAGGCCCAGCCCCAGGCAGGAGGTCACTGATGAAGATCTGTCAGGTGGAACGGCCGCTGGTGGCCACCAACCGCATCGCCGAGATGGAGCACAAGCACCTGCAGGTGGTGCGCGATGGCAGCTCCCTGCAAGTGGCGGTGGATGCCGTGGGCGCCAAGCCCGGCGACTGGGTGATCTGCGTCGGCAGCTCGGCAGCGCGCGAAGCCGCGGGCAGCAAGGGCTACCCCAGCGATCTGACCATAGTCGGCATCATCGACCACTGGCCACCGCAGCAGCCGGGTGCCTAATGAACATCATGCAGGTTGAGGGCGCGCTGGTCTGCACCAGCCGCATCGATGGCCTGAAATATACGGTTTTTCGCCTGGTGCGCGATGAGCTGGGCAAGCTGCAGGCAGCGACCGATCCGGTCGGCACCAAGCCCGGCGACTGGGTGTTTCTCACCACTGGCACGGCAGCCCGCTTTGCCACTGGCGATTACGAGGTCCTCACCGACCTGTGTATTTGCGGTGTCATCGACGACTGGCCGCCGGAAGCTGAGGCTCAAGAGGGCGGGGCTGGGAGCCTGTCGGGTTTAGGTGCCCGTAGCGAGCAAGGTGGGAGAACGAGAACAAA
>JADGBD010000105.1:4787-6961 GCA_015231665.1 Gammaproteobacteria bacterium | reverse complement strand
ACACCCCGAACAGGACAAACCAGGCCGACATCAGCAGGGTCAGCTCCTCCGACCACATCAGGCCGGTATTGAAGCCAAAGCGCATGACCACATCGGCAAACACCAACAGGGTCATGCTCACCAGCAGCAGGGAAAGAAAGGCCTCTTCAGCCTGATTGATAAGGCGCACCAACATGGTTGCTCCCTTTTGCAGTGAATAGTCCGCTAATGAACGCGAATGAACACGAATCAAAGTCAGAAAACTGGATCGCAAAGGGCGCAAAGGTTTCGCAAAGGACGCAAAGATTACCGGAATTAGGGTTATTTGCTCAGCAAATCAAGCTGAAGCGGATGACTTGGTATTCCGTCTATCTGGTGCATCTGGGCTAAACCTGATCCATCTTCAACTTTGCGTTCTTTGCGCTCCCTTTGCGTCCTTTGCGATCCCCTTTATCTTTGCGTTCATTTGCGGACCAAAAGCGCTATTGATTCGCCTGGAGGGCCGCTTCGATCAGGTCCTTGCCGATACGGTCTTCAAACTTCTGCCACACCGGTTTCATGGCTTCGACCCACTGGGCGCGCTCGGCTTCGGTCAGGGCGATGACCTCGGAGCGTTTGGAGTCGATGATCTTCTGCCGATCGCTCATCGCCTGCTCGGCGGCGATCTGGTTGCCATAGGCCAGGGCTTCATCCAGCGATTTCTTCAGCACATCGCGCACATCCGCCGGCAGGCCGGTCCAGAACTCGGCGGAGGTCACCACCATGTAGTCCAGCAGGCCGTGGTCGGTCTCGGTGATGTAGGGCTGCACCTCAAAGAATTTCTTTGAATAGGTGTTGGACCAGGGGTTCTCGGTGCCGTCGATGGCCTTGGTCTGCAGCAGGGTGAAGACCTCGGAGAAAGGCTTTTTCACCGGCGCTGCGCCCAGTTGTTCAAACTGGGCAGCGAGCACGTCAGAGGCCTGGATGCGGAACTTCAGGCCCTTGGCATCAGCGGGCACGCGCAGGGGTTTGAAGGCGGACATCTGCTTGAGGCCGTTATGCAGGTAGCCCAGGCCGAGCAGGCCCTTCTTTTCCAGGGAGTTGAGCAGCTTTTGTCCGGCCGGGCCCTGCTGGAAGCGGTCCACCGCGGCCATGTCCTTGAACAGGAAGGGCAGGTCGAAAATGTCCAGCTGTTTGGTGTAGCGGCTGAACTTGGACAGACTGGGAGCGGCCAGTTGCACATCGCCCAGCAGCATGGCCTCCAGCACCTTGTCATCGCCAAACAGCTGGGAGTTGGGATAGACCTCGACGACAACCTTGCCGGGCAGGCGTTCTTCCGCCAGTTCCTTGAACTTGTTGGCCATGCGCCCCTTGGGGGTCTTCTCGGCTACCACATGGGCAAACTTGATGGTCATGGGCGCAGCTTGAACCGTGCCGCACATCAGGGTGGCGGCCAGAGCCACCGCGGTGATCAGTTTCTTCATAGGGTTGTCTCCAACGGATTATTGTCATTGATCCGCAACAGGGCACGGATAGGGCTTTATACCCCAATTAAGCCAGTTATGTCAGCAGCCTTTATCGAGAAAAATTGATAAAAATCGCCGCAGACAGCTATTCCCCAACGCCAAGGCGGTTTAGATTTCAGCCAGCGCCCCCATCTGCCCGGCTGAGCACCTATCGATATCCGCCGAGGAAATTCCCATGACCGACATCCGCGCCACCGAGATCAAGCTGCACCAACAATCCCGCACCCTGGAAGTGGCGTTCAGCGATGGCGCCAGCTACCAACTGCCCTGCGAGTACCTGAGGGTCTACTCGCCCTCCGCCGAGGTGCGCGGCCATTTCGGCGTGGGCGCCAAGCTGGTCACCGGCAAGCAGGAGGTCAACATCAAGGATATTCGGCCCATCGGCCAGTACGCGGTGAAGATCGTCTTTGACGACGGCCACGACTCCGGCCTGTTCGACTGGGATTACCTCTACAAGCTCGGCAAGCAATACGCCGTGCTCTGGACCCAGTACCTGGACCGCTGCCGCGAGGCGGGGGTGGCGAGGTAGTTGCTTGCCTGTGTAAAACAGGACGCAGAGACCGCTGAGAAGCGCAGAGCACGCAGAGAGTAGAATTTTGCCTTTATCCATCGGTAGCTGATCAGGCGGCTTAGGTCCTCACCCTTTGAGGGATAGGACTGCAAGAGGCGGAACTAAGCTGGAGGCCAGGG
>JADGBD010000105.1:0-4687 GCA_015231665.1 Gammaproteobacteria bacterium | reverse complement strand
TGCGCCCTCTGCGTCCTTATCAGCAGGCTCAAGGCTTGGCCGCAGCGACCGCAGTCGCGCTGCCGGGGCGTTTGATGAAGTAGACGTGGCGCAGGTCGTAGGGCCTGTAGCGGGCGGGCTCCTTGCGCCGCTCGCCGGCGTAGCTGAGGATCATGCCGATTTTCTTCGGGTAATCCACCCAGTGGACGAACAGGCCGCTGTGCTCGATGCGCTTGTAGGAATGATTGACGTAATAGAGCCAGTCGCCCGGCTGAATCTGCTCCTGGCGGGCATAGGGGCCGGCGTATTTGCTTTTGAACACCATGTGATAGTTGTGGGTGTAGCCGGTGCGGCGAAAGAGTTCGGTCATCCAGTGCCAGCAGCCGCCCTTGATCAGGGTCTCTTCCTCCAGCGCCATCTTGCGCCCGCTGCGCAGCACCTCGCGCGCCGCCGGGCTGGCCTTGAGCTCAGCGAGGAGGATGTCACCCAGCTCGCCGTCGGCCTGAATGGCCTCTGCCGCCGCCTCTTCTGCCGTTTCCTCGGCGGCAACCGGGGGTGTTGCCTGCGCCGGCGGTGGCTCCTTGGTAGCCGCGGGCAAGGTCATCTCCGGCATGACGCAGCCGCTCAGGCTGAGCAGGAAGCCGAGAAGCAGGCAGGTGATCAGACAAATGCGCATCATTTATCTTGCCCCGTCATCTGTCCCTCCCTTTATTTGTTCTGGAGATATTCTTCATCGCGGAAAGAGTAAACCCACTCCGGCTTGAACACCACCAGCAGGGTGATGATCCAGCCATTGAGCATCGCCTCGGGGAAAAACATGATGGGAAAGAAGGGCATAACCGTATCCTGCAAGGCGGCGTAGCTGGTCAGGCCGCTGGCTGCCAGCAGGGCAGCGGAGAGATAGCCGCAGAGCATGCCGGTGAGCCCGCCGGCAACGAAGGCGTTGATGAAGATAAAAACGAAGAAATGCCGCGGCAAAAACTGGCGCACCAGCAGCAGGAACAGATAGCTGATGGATACCGGCGCCAGGGCCACGGTGATCAGGCTGAAGGGAAAGCTGGCCCAATCGCCCCAGCCCGCCAGGGTCACCCCAAGCAGCGCCAGGCTTGCGCCGATCAGGCCCAGGGCCCAGCCGAACATCAGGGTCAGGGCGGTGACGCCGAGCAGATGGAACTCCAACCCTGCGGTCACCTCGGTGCGCAACAGCCAGAGCATCATCAAGCCGACGATACTCGCCAGCCAGCCGTTGGAGCGGGCAGAGTCCAGCAGCTTGCGCCAGGGAGCAAACCAAACCGCCAGGCCCAGACAGAGCGCCATGAACACCAGGGTGCTCCACCAAAGGCCGGGGCTGAAAATATCGCCGTTAAATTCCATAAGCAGGGTACGTATTTTGCAGTGCTAAAGATGCCATAGCCTGAAGACAAAGGCCGAAAAAATCCACTGATTCTGCAGGCTGTCTAGTCTGCACCTCGGGCCGGATGGATGCATTGCGCTTTGTCAGCTGGTTTTGGCGGAAATGAGAACCCCTTTTTAGCCCTGATCAAGCTCGGAATAGACAATTTGTGACAAATGTCTCAGTTTAGCGCTTGAATTTCTGCCAATCCGGCGCGATGATCAGGCCGTGTCTTAAGTTTGCATTCGGCCCGGCCGATATACAGACTAAGGGCAGGGTTGGAATTTCCACTTCTGCCTCGATCTACTGAGGGCAGGAGGCCACTGGGGCCTTGCTGGCCAAACCTACGCGAGGGGGCTGAAATGAGCACTATCGTTTACAACATGATTGATGGCACTTTTATTGACGAAACCGCAAGCCAGACCCAGGGCTTGCGCCTGCCGGCGGCCGCGCTGGAATTGCAGCTGGGCCTGCAGGACGTGGCTGAGGCCGAATGGCTGGCGGACCTCTCATGCCCCCGGAACTGATGCATCTCTCTGTCAGTCGGTTTCTCTCCACCCAGGCTTAGCCCCAAGTCACCCCGGGGCCTAACCCAAAAGACCAAAGGCCGGCACTCGCCGGCCTTTTTTTGTCCAAGGCGCCAAGGTTGTTCCGCACCGGCCGCTGGGTTAGGCTAGCCGGCCTCTGCTTCAGCTCAAAGGTCCGCTGTTATGTCCTGTAAGGCTATGTCTACCTGTCTGCTTGGCTTGCCCCTGCTCTTCACCCCGCCCCTGCTAGCCTCCGAGCGCCAACATGGTGCCCATGTGCACGGCCGCGCCGAGCTCAATCTGGTGCTCGATGGCAGAAGCCTGCTGATTGAGCTCAACAGCCCGGCAGCCAATCTGCTGGGCTTTGAACAGGCCCCGCGCACCCCTGAGCAACGCACCCAGCTGGAGCAGACCCTGAATACCCTGCGAGACGGTCGGCGCCTGTTTGCCTTTAGCCCGGCGGCGGCCTGCCAGCTGGAGCAGGTGGAGCTGGAATCGCCACTGCTGGCTGATGCGGATGAACCGCATCACAAGGGCCACGACCATGCGCAAGCGGATCATGCCGAGGCCGGCCACGCCGACATCATCGCCCGCTATGCCTACAGCTGCAGTCAGCCGCAGCGGCTTGAGCTGCGTCTGTTCGCCGAATTCCCCGCCATCGAGCTGTTGCACAGCCAGCTGGTTATCAACGGTCGCCAGCAGCAGCTGGAACTGAGCGCCGAACAGACCGGGATTGGGTTTTGATTTTTCAATGAGCCTCGAAACCAGCAGCCCGCTGATCGAGCTGCGCGATCTGTCTTTTCGCTGGCGTCCGGCCGGGCCTGAGATACTGGCCCTGGATGAGCTGCTGATCCGGCCCGGCGAGCGGATATTCATCGAGGGCCCCAGCGGCAGCGGCAAGAGCACCCTGCTCAGCCTGCTCGCCGGCATGACCCTGCCGCAGCGGGGGATGGTGCGCATCCTCGGTGAGGACCTGTGCCGCCTCGGTGGCGCCGGGCGGGATCATTTCCGCGCTCATCACATCGGCTACATCTTCCAGATGTTCAACCTGATCCCCTACCTCTCCATTCGCGAGAACGTCATTTTGCCCTGCCACTTCTCCGCCCTGCGCCGAGAGCGCGCCCTGCAGCGCTCAGCCAGCCTCAGCGCCGAGGCCGAGCGCCTGCTGGCCGATCTGGACCTGAGCGAACCGGCACTGCTGCACAGCCCGGTGACCGAGCTGAGCGTCGGTCAGCAGCAGCGGGTGGCGGCGGCGCGGGCGCTGATGGGCTCGCCGGAGCTGCTGATTGCCGATGAGCCCACCTCGGCGCTGGATACGGATCGGCGCGCGGCCTTCCTCCAGCTGTTGTTCAACGAGTGCCAGGCGATGGGGGTGACCCTGGTGTTCGTCAGCCACGATGCCGCCCTGGAGCCGCTGTTCGACCGCACCCTGCGCCTGCACGAGCTCAACTGCGCCGGCCGCAACCCGGTGGCCCACTGATGGCGGTACTCCATCTGGCCTGGCGCAGCTTGCTCAACCGGCGCTACACCGCCGGCATCACCCTGCTGTCCATCGCCCTGAGCGTGGCCCTGCTGCTGGGGGTGGAACGGGTGCGCAGCCAGACCAAGACCAGCTTCACCAACAGTCTCTCCGGCACCGATCTGATCGTTGGCGCCCGTGGCGGCCAGGTGCAGCTGCTGCTCTATGCGGTGTTTCGCCTCGGCAACCCCAGCAACAACATCGACTGGCGCAGCGTCGAGGCGCTAAGTGCCCTGCCCCAGGTGGACTGGGTGGTGCCCCTCTCCCTGGGTGACTCCCACCGCGGCTACCGGGTGTTGGGCACTACCGCGGCCTATTTCCAGCACTACAGCTACGGCCAGAAGCAGCCCCTGAGCTTTGCCCAAGGCCGTGCCTTTGCCGATCTCTACGAGGTGGTGCTGGGCGCCGAGGTGGCATCACGGCTGAATTATCAGTTGGGTGATAGCCTGGTGATCAGCCACGGCATGGGCAAGCACAGCTTCAGCAAGCACGAGGACAAGCCCTTTCGCGTGGTGGGCGTGCTCGCCGCCACCGGCACCCCGGTGGATCGCAGCCTGCACGTCAGCCTGGAGTCCATTGAGGCGATTCATCTCGACTGGCAAGGCGGCGCCAAGCTGCCGGGCCTGTCGATTTCCGCCGAGCAGGCACGCAAGCTGGATCTGAGCCCCAAGCAGGTGACCGCGCTGCTGCTCGGCTTGAAAAGCAAGACGGCGATCTTCCAGGTCCAGCGCCAGATCAACAACTACCGCCAGGAGCCGCTGATGGCGGTGTTGCCGGGGGTGGCCCTGACCGAGCTCTGGGGCATCATCGGCGTGGCCGAAAACGCCCTGCTGCTGATCTCCGCCTGCGTGGTATTGGTGGGCCTGTTCGGTCTGCTCACGGTGATGCTTGCCAGTCTCAACGAGCGCCGCCGGGAGATGGCCATACTGCGCTCCCTCGGCGCCCGCCCCTGGCATGTGTTTGCCCTGATCCTCGGCGAGGCACTGTGCATGAGCCTGCTCGGCATCGGCCTGGGGGTGTTGCTGCTGCACCTGCTGCTGGTGCTGCTGCAGCCGGTGCTGCTGAGCCAGTTCGGCCTGCACATCGGCATCGGCAGCCCCAGTGGCCGCGAGCTGTTACTGCTCGGCAGCGTGCTGCTGGCCAGCCTCATCGCCGGCCTGATCCCCGCCCTGCGCGCCTACTGGAGCGCCCTGAGTGATGGGCTGAGTTTGCGGATATAGGGCTCAGCAGCGGTCAGCCTTCAGCTTTCAGCCACCAGCCTTATCCGTG
>JADGBD010000104.1 GCA_015231665.1 Gammaproteobacteria bacterium | reverse complement strand
TTCCTGCTGCAGCGCCGGCGCCAGGCCAAACCAGTTGAGGCCGTTGTCGTTCAGGTTACTCCAGCGCACCCCGCGCAGCATCAGCTCCACCTGCTCGGCGCCCAGGCCGGTCTTCTCGCGCACCTCGGCGAGGAGTTGCTCGGGCTGGCTGAGATACTGACGCAGGCTGTCGAAATAGGTGCGCAGGAGCAGTTCCACCAGCTCCGGCTGCTCGCGGGAGAAGCGCCGCTCCACCAGCAGCACATCCACAATCAGACGGTCGGTGTCCTCGGTGCCGATGAGCTTGCCGATGCCCGGCTCGGCCAGGGCGCGGGAGACATCGGGCTCCCAGAGCACGGCGACCTGGGCCTGGCCCTTGAGGAGCCTGTCCAGCGCATCGCTGGAGCCTTCGCTGGGCAGCTGCCAGGCGCGGTTGGGGCCGTAGAGCTGCAGATCGAAGTGCTCATTGATGGATTTGAGCAGCTGCTCGCTGGGGGAGTTGGCGGTGTAGGCGATCTTCAGGTCGGTGCGGCCCTGGAGGGCGCTGAGATTGGCCAGGGCATCGCGGCGAGCGACGATGGCATCACCGCCCTTGGATTCATCGAGCACGGCGATGAGGGCGCCGGGGAAGTCACTGGCGACGCCATTGAGCAGGTAGCTGTCCACCGTGCCCACGGCGAACTGCAGTTCGCCCTTGGCCAGGCGGCGGTAGCGCTCGGCGTAGTCGGCCTGGTCGTCCTCGCAGTTGAGGGCGTAGCCCTGGGCGCGCATCCGCCGGCTCATCTCCGCCGAGCAGAGGGGGAAATAGCCGATCCAGTTATCCATGCCGATGCGTATCTGCCCCTTGACCCCGGCGGCGTCCGAGGTGCTGCGCTGGAGCTGGTCCTGGAACTGGGGCAGGATGAAGCGCGCGGCGAGGATGCCGGCGATGCCAAGCACCAGGATGATGAGCACGCCTTTGAGGTGGTGGGTCATGGTCGCGCCAATCAGTTGTCGAAGCGGTCGATCTGGAAGTCCGGCGCCTCCGCCAGCACCGCATCCAGCCCCTGCTTGAGGCTGCCGGGATCAGTGGCGGCGCGGTAATAGGTGCGACCGGGCTGATTCAGGGCATGGTCCGCGGAGATGCAGAAGCCGATGGTGTGGATCACTACGGGGGATTCGCTGAGAATCTGGCCGAGGATGGGGGTGGGGTCCTCACCGGGGCTGTGCATACCGTCGGTCACCACCACCAGATGGTATTCGCCGTAGCCGGATTGGCGTCTGGCCTGCTGGCTGAGCTTTTCATAGCCAAAGTGCACCGCGCTGTAGAGGGGGGTGTTGCCGCTGGGCCTGAGGTTGCGCAGGCGGGCAAGGCCGGCCTGGGGGTTGCTGCCCAGGGCGGAGAGCTCCTGGGTCTGACCGTTGACGAAGCTGGCCAGGCCGAAGTTGCTGTTGGCCGGCAGGGCGCTGGCAAAGGCACTGACCGCATCCACCGCCGCGGCGATCTTGTAGCGGCCATCGGCGCATTCCTTCTCCAGCATGCTGCCGGAGCCATCCAGCACCAGATAATAGTTGGCCAGGCTCATCTGGGTGCCCATCTGCAGCGGATCGGCTTTCTGGCTGGCGCTGTCCGCCAGCGGCGGCCAGTTGTCCCGGAGGCTGGTGGCGTAACTGGGAAGATCGGGGCCGGGAACTGAGACCACCGGGTCCTGTGGCGGCGGGGAGCTCTGCTCAAATAGCAGCGGGTAACTGACACCGATCACGGCAATGAAGATGAACAGTCGCAGTAGATTGGAACCGCCCTTGGCTTTGGGATTCTGGCGTTTCATTGCGCTGGCCTAGAGGGGTGAGAAGACCGAGGATTCGGCCTCTACCTGGATCACACGGAACACCACGCGCATGTTGTCGCGCCAATCCTTCTCCGATTTGGGGGCGCAGGGGTCGTTGCCGCAGATGCCGCTCTTGGGCTTGCCAATGCCGTGGCCGACCACGGCGAACTGGCTGGGATCGAGGCTGATGTTCTTGCCCTGGGCGAAATTGATCACGCTGTCACGCACCGCCACCGCCCGCGACAGGCTGAGGTTCTTGGCCGACTGCTTGATCCGGCCGAGGACGATCTCCTGCTCGCCGTCCTTCTTTTTGCGCAGATAGCCCATGGGGTCGCTATGGCCCTCGACGGTAATCAGGGCGCCGCCGTAGGTGGCGGCCAGGTCGATGACCCGGTTGAAGGCATCCTGATAGAGGTCCGGGGTAAAGTCATTCTGATTGGGCTTGAAGAAGATCTCGAAGGAGAACAGCTCGCCCTCGCCCAGGCTGTCCTGCTGCTGCTTGCGTGCCACCACGGCAGCGACCTGCTGGCTATCGAACTGCTGGGTTGGTGCCGCTGCGCCGGTTTTCAGGCCGCCTTTGAGCTGCGCGTAGTCCCAGTCGGCGCTGGTTAGGGGCACCGCGGCGGAGAGCAGGCCGAGGCCGATGAAGGCCTGCTGGGCTTCCTGGGTCAGGCGCTGGGCCGAGCGGGGAAAGTTGGGGTTGGCGAAGAAGTCTAGGTTGCCCTGCCAGCCGACAAAGCTGGCATCGGCATAGAGGCCTTCCACATCGGCAGTGGCCTGGGGGCTATCCAGCAGGAGCTGGGCGGAGGCGCTGGTCAGCGCCTTGTGCTCGGCAGAGGGGTTGCGAAACAGCGCTTGGGTCTGCTCCTGGGCCTGCAGCAGTGCCTGCACCAGGGTCTGGATCTGAGCGCGGTTGGCCGCCAGGTAATCGATGCGCACGGCATAGACATCGGCGATGATGCGGTTGGCGGTGCGGGTGGAGAGCAGGATGCGCGCACCCTTGACCGAGTCTTCGGCACCGGTGCCGACGGCACCGCCGGAGGTCAGCAGCATGGCGTCGGGGATGATCACCAGGGCAGCGTCCACCTCAGCCTGCGCCAGCGCCGCGGCTGGGGAGTTGGCGCTGCCGGTGAGATCAGGCAGCCAGCGCAGCTGCACATCCGCCGGGCTGAGACCGGCATCGGCGAGTATCTTGCTCAGGTAATCCACATGGGGGCCGTAGGCCTGCAGGGCGATGGTCTTGCCCTTGAGGTCCTTGGTGGCGTGGATCCCGGGCTTGACCACCAGGGCGTCACCGCCGGCGGACCAGGTCAGCTGGTAGATCGGCACCGGGCGGGTGCGGGGATCGCGGGAAAGCAGCTCGGCGGCCATGTTGACCATGCCCAGGGTACCGCGCAGAAAGGGGGATTTGCCGCTGAGATAGTCCTTTAGTTGGTCGGCAAACACATCCTTGCGCACCAGCTGGATGTCCAGCCCCTGCTGGTCGAACAGGCTGCCGGGCTTGGTCCGCGGGCTGTTGCCGTTGGCCAGAATGGTGGCGATATCGCCGCCCCAGGTGATCATCGGCAGTTGCAGGGGCTTTCCCGGCGCCGGGTCGGCCACCGCCATCTGGCCGAGGGTCTGACTGAAGGGTGGGGCTTGGATGTAGTTGGGCGCCGCTTGGGCCTGGGTGGCAGCCAAGGCAGCAAACAGCAGGAGCAAACCGAGCAGGGGGATGCGGGCCAGGGGAGGGTTCATGGCATGTCTCTCTGTGCTGTGGGGGTAGGACAATCATAGCCGATTCCCTTCTTCAGGTCCTTAGCAGTGAAATCCGCAATCAAATCTGGAGGCTATTTTGAAAATGCGGGACGCAGAGGCCGCAAAGAAGCGCAGAGGACGCAGAGTTTTATGGGCCTTTGGCCATGATCTATCAGCGCCTGCCCATTAATTTGCAACTCTGCGCTCTCTGCACTTCTCCCCGTTCTCTGCGTCCCGCTTTCGAGCGCCAGCTTCGGTCCGGCATTGGGGGTTGGCGGAAAAACCGCTATGCTTGCAGGCCCCAGTTGCCGCGGATACCCGACATGAGCGATTTGCAGGACCTTGAGCTGATCATCAATACCGGAACCCCGATTATTCTTATCGAAACCACCGAGGAGACCCGGGTGGAGGCGCTGTTTCAGCGTCTCGCGGTGCGTTTGGCCCGTCCCCTGTTTCGCTGGTCGGTGGCCAGTGGGCTGCAGCGGGTCGATCTGGGCGGGTTTCCCGGTCGGGGTCAGCAGCAGCCTGAAGAGGTGCTGCGCCTGATCCACGCCAGCGCCAGCCCCGGGCTGTATCTGCTTTATGACTTCCATCACTGGGTGGATGACCCCATGACCCTGCGCCTGCTGCGCGAGGTGGGCCAAAGGCACCATGCCACGGCGCATGCGCTGGTGCTGGTGGCGCCCAAGCTGGATACACCGGTGGAGCTGAAGAATCTGGCTGCCCGCTTTGAGCTGTCCCTGCCGGATCGTCAGCAGTTGCGTGATCTGGTGCATGATGAGAGCGCGCTCTGGGGCCAGCGCAACCAAAAGCGGGTGCGTGCCAGCGCCCCGGTGGTGGATGCCCTGGTCAACAATCTGCTCGGCCTGAGTCTGGCCGATGCCCAGCGCCTGGTACGCACCGCTATCTACGACGATGGCGTGCTGGATGACAGTGACATTGACGAAATCAAGCAGGCCAAATACCGTCTGCTGGACATGGGCGGGGTGCTGTCCTACGAGACCGATACCTCAAGGTTCAGCGAGGTGGCCGGGCTGGCCCATCTCAAGCAATGGCTGGAAGCGCGGCGGCGGATTTTTGTCGCCGAAGACGCACCGCCGGGGCTGGATACGCCCAAGGGCATCTTGCTCCTGGGAGTGCAGGGTGGGGGCAAAAGCCTGGCGGCCAAATCCGTTGCCGGGGCCTGGGGCTTGCCCTTGCTGCGGCTGGATTTTGCGGCGCTGTACAACAAATACTACGGCGAGACCGAGCGCAACCTGCGCGAGGCGCTGAAGACCGCAGCGGTGATGGCCCCTTGCGTGCTCTGGATCGATGAGATCGAAAAGGGTCTGTCCTCGGACGAGGAGGGCGGCCCCTCCAAGCGCATCCTCGGCACCCTGCTGACCTGGATGGCCGAGCGCAAGGAGCGGGTGTTTCTGGTGGCCACCGCCAATGATATCGAGTCACTGCCGCCGGAGCTGCTGCGCAAGGGCCGATTCGATGAAATCTTCTTTGTCGATCTACCCAATGCCGAGGTGCGCGGGGTGATCTTTGAAATCCACCTGAAAAAACGCGGCCAAGACCCCCAGGCCTTTGATCTGCCGGCGCTCGCCAGTGCCGCCGAGGGCTTTACCGGTGCGGAGATCGAGCAGGCGGTGGTCTCTGCCCTTTACACCGCCCATGCCCGCGAAGAGGGGTTGGACAACCAGCATCTGCTCGACGAGGTGGCCCGGACCCGGCCGCTGTCGGTGATCATGGCGGAGAAAATGGCCTATCTGCGCGCCTGGGCGGCGGAGCGCACGGTTTCTGCCGACTGAGTCCTGCAACAGGCGTTATTCTGGGATAGAATTCGCCGATCTTAGCGCCAATGATGAGCAAACAAGCAGCATGACAACCCAAGCGGAACTCCTCAAGATGGTGGAGCGGATGCCGGCCTTCCCCCAGGGCGTGACCCGGGTGCTGGAACTGACCGCGCGGGCCGATTGTTCGCCCAAGGAACTGGTCAAGGTCATAGAGCACGACCCGGTGATGACCATGAAGATCCTTAAGCTGGTGAACTCGGCTTTCTTTGGTCTGGCTCGGCCGATCAACTCGATCAACCACGGCGTGGTCTATGTCGGCATCAACACCATCAAGAACCTGGCCCTGACCATTGCCGCCATCGGCATGTTGCCGCAGCGCAATGCCGCCGGCTTTGACATGAATCGCTTCCTCATGCACTCCCTCGGGGTGGCGGGGATCAGCAAGAAGCTGGCGAGCATCCTTAAGGTGGCAGACAAGGACGCGGCGGATTATTTCATCGCCGGCCTGTTGCACGATTTCGGCAAGGTGGCTCTGGCCCAGTACAAGCCGCTGGAGTTTCGCCAGGCCCTGGAACTGGCTGCCGATGGTGAAATGACCCTGGCGGCGGCGGAGCAGCAGGTGATGGGCCTGGACCACGCCGAGATCGGCGCCCTGCTGGCGGAAAACTGGACCCTGCCGGCCCAGCTGGCCGACTGCATCCGCCATCACCACAATCCGGAGGCCAAGGTGGCCGATGCGAAGATGCGCGATGCGGTCTTCGCTGCCAATCTGGTGGTGCATTCGGTGCCCTTCGGCAACTCGGGCAATCATCGCCTGGAGGATTTCCCCCCCAGCGTGCAGGAGCGGTTTGGCTGCGACCTGGACGGCATGCTGATGATGGAAAGTCTCGGCGATCTGGATGCGGAGATGCAGAAAGCCACCTCGTTCATGAAGCTATAACCCAGGCCAGCAATCCACACTCAGCCATAAGGAGCGACCGGTGCATTTTCGATTTTGGGGTGTTCGCGGGTCGATTCCGACCCCGGGAGAAAAGACCCTTCGCTACGGTGGCAACACCACCTGTATCGAGGTGCGCGGCGATGACAACGAACTCATAGTGCTCGACGGCGGCACCGGCATCTTTCAGCTGGCGCAGACCCTGTTTGCCGAGTTTCCCATCAAGGTCAACATCTTCATCAGTCACACCCACTGGGACCACATCCAGGGCTTGCCCATGTTCGTGCCCATCTTTGTTCCCGGCAACGAGGTCACCATCCACGGTGCCCGCGATATCGTCGAGAATCGCGGGGTCAAGGATGTGCTCACCAAGCAGATGGACTATGCCTACTTCCCCGTGCGCGAAAGCCAGCTCAACGCCAAAATGAGCTATGTGGATCTGCAGCCGCCCTCTCAGGAGGTTGAGATCGGCGGTTGCCGGATCAAATGCCTGCTGATGAATCATCCGGTGCTGAATTTCGCCTACCGCGTGGAGTGCAACGGCAAGAGCGTGATTTTTACCGGCGACCACGAGTGGGACTACAACATCTACGATGCCGAGGATGAGGAATACGCCGACTACCAGACGGTGATCGACGAAAAGCGTGAATCCATCATCGCCTTCTTCCGTGGCGCCGATGCCCTGATCATTGATACCGCCTACACCGACGAGGAATACCCCA
>JADGBD010000103.1:923-6995 GCA_015231665.1 Gammaproteobacteria bacterium | reverse complement strand
GAACAGCCAGCCATGCAGGAGCGGGAGAGCCGGTTTTCGGCCTAAGAGTTCACCTGACGTGGTCCCCGCTGTCAGGCTAGAGCAGATGTGATCACATGCAATCAGATGAGGTGGTGACTATTCTGTTGGCAGCTCAGGCCGTTGCAGAAGATGCAGCGGATTTTGGGCAGGTTTGGCGTGGTGGCGAGGCCAGTCTGCGACGGCATATAGTCACCCGTAAGGACGCTGGACAGATAACTGATGTCGAGGACTATATCAACAGGACATGCGGTTGTCTGCTTGACGCAGATGTTTTCGAAATTGCTAAGGGCGGCTATGAGAAGATGCTGGCCATGGAGTCTGGCGATTGGTTTTTGGTCTATGCTGAATCTGGTAGGTTAGTTACATCGTTCCCTAGGCTTGACGGGTGGGAAACGCCAAGGGTCCGGTATACACGGCTCAAATGGAGTGTCAGTAATGCAAAAAATAGTGATGACATTAGAAAAAACGCTGAACAGCTACGCGTTCTGTATCGAGAATTTTTACCCCGGCGACGGTGAGGCAGGCTACATCAACAGTGCCAGGCGCTATCTAGGCGATCACATAGATGAGCTGTCTGCCCAAGACCAAGCCAAGCTTGATCGTATTGATGCCAATGCGCTAACAACGGCCAGGGCTGCTTACGGCACCTGGGAAGAAGATGAAATGCGCGATCTCGCAGACTTCATCCTTGCAACCCGCGCCCAACAAAACGCGGCCTGATTTCTGCTGCCCATGCACTGCGTGGGTAGTCTCAGGATGATGGGGCGAAGCTGCCTAGCACAGAAGCAATGTCGTCAACTTAGCTAGAAAGCGCTGGCTGAGCGGAGTCGAAGCCAGCCGCCGCTCGCTTCGACTTCGCTCAGCGAACGGACTAAGCAGCCATTGAATGTCTTAAGTTGACGCCATTGAGCACAAAAGCGCCTGCCTAGCGGGCACCCCGGATTCCAAAGCACAGGGATGTGCAAGTGTCCCGTGAGGCAGGATGCCGGAAGGGACCGCTACGCTCCATCCGGGCTACAGTCAGCCAGTGGCTGAAACAAAAGCCTTTTTCCCCGTGTTACCTGGACTCCAAGGACTCCGCCCAGCATGGCCATTCACAACGAAATCGAATTCGAGAACGACATCTGCAACCACCTGGCGGCCCATGGGTGGCTCTACGGTGGCCCGGAGGATCACAAACACTACGACCGCGCCCTGGCCCTGTACCCGGATGACGTCATTGCCTGGGTGCAAGCCAGCCAGCCCGAGGCCTGGGAGCGCCTGAGCCAATCCCACGGAGCTGCGGCGGCCAAGACTCTGCTGGAGCGGTTGCGCAAGAGCCTGGACAGCCAGGGTACCCTGGAGGTGCTGCGTCAGGGGGTCGAGTTGATTGGCCTCAAGCAGCCGCTGGCGATGTGCCAGTTCCGCCCCGCGCTGGGGATGAATGCCGAGCTTCAGGCCCGCTACGCCGCCAACCGCCTGCGCCTGGTGCGCCAGCTGCGCTACTCGCTGCATTGCGAGAACAGCATCGATCTGGTGCTGTTTTTGAACGGCATCCCGGTGGCGACCGCTGAACTCAAGACCGATTTCACCCAGAGCCTGGGCGATGCCATCGACCAGTACCGCTACGACCGCGAACCCAAGGCCAAGGGCAAGAACATCCCCGAACCCCTGTTGAGCTTCCCCGGCGGTGCCCTGGTGCATTTCGCCGTGAGCAACTCCGAGGTGTTCATGACCACCAAGCTGAGCGGAGCCAGGACCCGCTTCATGCCCTTCAACAAGGGCAACGACGGCGGTGCGGGCAACTCGCCCAACCCGGATGGCCACATGACCGCCTACCTCTGGGAGGAGGTCTGGCAGCGCGACCAGTGGCTGCACATCCTCGGGCGCTATCTGGTGCCGACCCGCAACGACAAGAAGCAGATCAGCGGCTGGATCTTCCCGCGCTACCACCAGCTCGATGGCACTCGCGCCCTGGTGCGCCAGGTGCTGGCCGATGGTCCCGGCGGCAAGTACCTGTTCCAGCACTCGGCGGGATCGGGCAAGACCAACTCCATCGCCTGGTGCGCCCATTTCCTCGCCGATCTGCACGACGAGCAGCAGAACAAGCTGTTCGATTCGGTCATCGTGGTATCTGACCGCACCGTGCTGGACAAGCAATTGCAGGAGGCGATCGAGGCCTTCGAGCGCACCAAAGGCGTGGTGGCCATCATCACCAGCGACAAGGGCAGCAAGAGCCAGGAGTTGGCCGATGCCCTATCCGGTGGCAAGAAGATCGTCGTCTGCACCATCCAGACCTTCCCCCACGCCCTGCAAAAGGTGCGCGAGCTGGCCGCCACCCAGGGCAAGCGCTTTGCCGTGATCGCCGACGAGGCGCACAGCTCGCAGACCGGCGAGGCAGCGGCCAAACTCAAGGCCGTGCTGTCGCCGGCGGAACTGGAGGCCCTGGCCGATGGCGGCGAGTTCGATGCCGAGGACCTGCTGGCCGCGCAGATGGCCGAGCGGGCCAGCGCCGATGGCATCAGCTATCTGGCCTTCACCGCCACCCCCAAGGGCAAGACCCTGCACCTGTTCGGCACCCGCCCCGACCCCAGTCAGCCGATCTCCGACGACAACCTGCCCCGGCCCTTCCACACCTACTCCATGCGCCAGGCCATCGAGGAAGGCTTTATCCTCGACGTGCTGCAAAACTACACCAGCTGGAAGATGGCCTTTCAGCTGACCCACAACGGCAGGGAGTACAATGAGAAGGAAGTGGATGCCGGTGAGGCGATGAAGGGCATCATGGGCTGGGTGCGCCTGCATCCCTACAACATCGCCGCCCGGGTGCAGATCGTGGTGGAGCACTTCCGCCAGAACGTTGCCCAGCTGCTCGGTGGCAAGGCCAAGGCCATGGTGGTCACCTCCAGCCGCAAGGAGGCGGTGCGCTGGATGCAGGCGATGCAGCAATACATCCAGGCCAAGGGCTACCCCATCGGCTTGCTGGTTGCCTTCTCCGGCGAGGTCGAGGACGCGGAAACCGGCCCCGAGCCGTTCAGCGAGGCCAACATGAATCCGGGCCTCAAGGGCCGCGACATCCGCGAGGCCTTTGCTACCGACGAGTACAGCATCCTGCTGGTGGCCAACAAGTTCCAGACCGGCTTCGATCAGCCCCTGCTCTCGGCCATGTACGTGGATAAGAAGCTGGGCGGCATCCAGGCGGTGCAGACCCTCTCGCGGCTGAATCGGGCCTATCCCGGCAAGGACAGCACCTATGTGGTGGATTTCGTCAACGAGGCGGAGGAGATTCTCAAGGCCTTCCAGACCTACTACAGCACCGCGGAGCTGAGCGGTGCCACCGATCCCAACCTGTTGCTCGATCTGCGCGCCAAGCTCGATGCCCTGGCCTACTACGACAGCCACGAGGTGGATCGGGTCGCCACCCTGGCGGTGAAGCCCAAGGCCACCCAGAAGGAGCTTCAAGCCGCCATCACCCCGGTGGCCAGCCGCCTGCTGATCCAGTTCAACGAGGCCAAAAAGGCCTTTGCTCAGGCCGATGAGGGCAGCGCGGAGGCCAAGGCCGCCAAGGACCAGATGGATGCGCTGACCCTGTTCAAGCGCGACATGGGTACCTACGTGCGCTTCTACAGCTTCCTCGGCCAGATGTTCGACTACGCCAACACGGCCTACGAGAAGCGGTTCATCTTCTATCGCCTGCTGCTGCCCCTGCTGGAGTTTGGCCGGGAGCGTGAAGGCATCGACCTGGGCGCCCTGCTGCTGACCCACCATCGCCTGCGCGATCTGGGTAAACAGTCGCTGTTATTGGAGAAGCAGCCCGAATCGCCGCTGATCTATCGCCTGCAACCGGAGCAGCCGGGCACCGGGGAGGTGCGCGACCAGCCCTATTCCCAGCTGCAGGAGATCATTGATCGGCTCAACGACCTGTTCGAGGGCGATCTGAGTGAGGGGGACCAGCTGATCTATGTCAATGGCGTCATCAAGGGCAAACTGCTGGAGTCGGAGATCCTGCAACAGCAGGCCAGCAGCAATACCAAGGAGCAATTTGCCAACAGCCCGGATTTCGACACGGAATTCATCAACGCCCTGATGGACGCCATGGCCGCCCATCAGACCATGAGCCAGCAGGCGCTGAACTCAAAACGGGTGCGCGATGGGCTGAAGGAGATATTGCTCGGACCTGCAGGCTTGTGGGAGGCGTTGCGTAATGCGGCAATGGCGCAAAGCGCTGATCCAACCCAGATTGACTACGGCATCATCACCGATGCCATAGGCCCAGCGGACTCGGTGGAAGAGTGGCACACTGAGATCGGCAAACCGCCACGACTTGAAGAGGATGGGCTGGACAAAGAGACGAATGTCAGGGATTAGGCTTGACCTTGACTCAATGGCGTCCTGAGCCTAGCCGAAGGGTCGAAGCGAGTGGCGCTTGCCTGGTTGGTGGGATAAATCGTGGCCCTGCGTTTTTTATCTCGAATAATCAGCAGGTTACGCCAATAAAATGGCGGAGAGAGAGGGATTCGAACCCTCGGTACGGGATTAGCGTACACACACTTTCCAGGCGTGCTCCTTAAGCCACTCGGACACCTCTCCGGATTCTTGATTTGAGAAAACAGCCAGGCATTGCGCCGGGCGATCAAGAGGCGGCACTTTAGCCGAGAATGGTTGAATTGACAACTCTGCGACATTGCCCCTGCGCCGCTTTGGCCTTGGGGTGGTGGTGGCTGGGCGGGCGATCCATTGATTTTGTCCTATTCTTTGGACCAATCATATCGATTGGAGCCGGGGGAAGGCTTTTAAGACACTAGGCGGCCGTGTACTCGACCGGACCTGGAGTCGATTTTGAATTCACCGATCTACCGCCTACTGCCCTTCTTGCGCTGGTTTCCGATGACCGGCAGCACCATCCGATCAGACCTCTTGGCTGGCATCACGGTGGCGCTGGTGCTGGTGCCGCAGAGCATGGCCTATGCGTCCCTGGCTGGGTTGCCGGTAGTTTATGGTCTCTATGCCTCTTTCGTGCCGGTGATCATCGCCTCTATGTGGGGGTCGTCGAGCCAGCTGCACACCGGTCCGGTGGCCATGCTTTCGCTGATGTCGGCGGCGGCGCTGATCCCTTTTGCCAGCCCCGGCAGCGATACCTTTATCGCCCTGTCGGTGATGTTGGCCTTGATGGTTGGGGTGTTGCGCCTGAGCCTTGGCCTGTTCAATCTGGGGGCAGTGGTGAATCTGCTGTCGAGCCCGGTGATTGTCGGTTTCACCAATGCCGCGGCGCTGATCATCGGCCTGTCGCAACTCAACAAGGTGCTCGGCGTGCCCTTTCCGCGCACCGATTCCTATCTCGCCGACCTCTGGCGCGTGCTGATGCAGATTCCCGAACTGCACTGGCCGACCCTGGCCTTTGCTCTCGGTGCCTGGCTGCTGATCGCTGGCCTGCGCCGGGTCAAGCCGAGTCTGCCGGGGGTGCTGGTGGCGGTGGCGGTGGGAACCTTGCTCAGTGCCGCAGTGGGGCTGGAGCAGAAGGTCAAGGCGCCGGTGGAGCAGATCGCCAATCCTCAGGTGCGCGCCAGTTTGATTCAGTACGACCATGCCCAGACCCGCATGGCCGAGATCACCAGCCAGCTTGCCGAGATCGAAAAACAGGCCGACCGGCTGGAGCAGGAGGTGGGCGCTGCGGGTGTCGCCGGGGCGGCCGAGGTGCGATCGCAGGCACCGGCATTGGCCTACGAGTTTGCCATGGAAAAGCGCAAGCTGACCCAGCTGAGCGTCGAGCTGCACCAGATCAGCCTCTATGCCCGGTCGCAGGCCGATGGCTCTCTGCGCTTTGATACCCAGCAAGCCGAAGGCGAGGGCGGGGATGACCGGCGCTGGCGCTTCTCCAGCCTGCGCGATGGCCAGCTGACCCTCTCCGCCGGCGGCGATGTGGTCGGCATGATCCCGCAAGGCCTGCCCAGTCTGCAGATTCCCCAGGTGGAGTGGGACCTGGTGCTGGCCCTGCTGCCGGCGGCGCTGGTGATGGCACTGATCGGCTTCATGGAGGCCACCTCCATCTCCAAGGCCATAGCCACCAGCACC
>JADGBD010000103.1:0-913 GCA_015231665.1 Gammaproteobacteria bacterium | reverse complement strand
GAGCGCATCGATGCCAACAAGGAGTTGATCGGTCAGGGGCTGGCCAATATCGCCGGCAGTTTCTTCAGTTCCTACACCGTTAGCGGCTCATTCTCCCGCTCGGCGGTGGCGGCCAAGACCGGGGCCAAGACCGGTCTGTTCGCCATTGTCAGCGCCCTGGCGGTGGTCTTGGTGCTGCTGTTTTTCACCGAGTATCTCTATCACCTGCCGCAGGCGGTGCTGGCGGTGATCGTCATGCTGGCGGTGTTCAGCCTGATCCGCATCAAACCCCTGGTGCAGGCCTGGCATGTGGACCGAGTCGGCGCCCTGATTGGCATTACCACCTTTCTCGCCACCCTGATTCTGGCCCCGGCGATTGCCAACGGCATCCTCCTCGGTGTGGCCCTGACGGTGCTGCATTATCTGATCCGCACCATGCGGCCGCGGGCCGAGATCGTCGCGCGCAAGCCCGATGGCACCCTCGGCGGTATTCGCGCCAACCACCTGGACCCCATCAGCCGACAGTTCGTGCCGGTGCGCTTTGACGGCTCGCTGACCTTTGTCAATGTGGCCTATTTCGAGGACATCATTCTCGAAGCCAGCGCCGATTTCCCCGACGCCAAGGTGATCCTGATCATCGGCAGCGGCATCAACGATATCGATGCCTCGGGGGAGGAGAAGATTCGCGAACTGGCCGAGCGCCTCGATCAGCTGGGGATACGTCTGATGTTCAGCGGGCTCAAGCACCAGGTGCGCAGCCTGATGGAAGCCGGCGGGCTGATTGAGCAGATCGGCCGGGATGCCTTTTTCTCCGACAAGGAAACCGCCCTGCGCCAGCTGCAGCAGGCATATCCCTAATCCGGCGTCGAAACCAAATCAGGACGCAGAGGACGCAAAGGAGCGCAAAGGACGCAGAGAAGAATGAGGAAGAAGT
>JADGBD010000102.1:3501-7040 GCA_015231665.1 Gammaproteobacteria bacterium | reverse complement strand
GACAGCAAGCCCATCACCGTCGGCTTGAGCAACTGGGCCAACCCACGCAGCAGCGTCAAGGCCTTCAACCTGGCCATGGCCGCGGCTCTGATCGCCGGGCTGCCCACCCTGATCGTCTATGTGCTGGCCGGGCGTTATTTTGTGCGTGGCCTTACCGCCGGTGCGATCAAGGGTTAGCGGGAGCAAACACTATGGCCAGCTCAGTGGAAATCCTCGGCATCAGCAAGCGCTTTGGCAAGGGCGAGCGCGCGGTTGAGGTGCTCAAGGGCATCGACATTCAGGTCGAACCGGGCGAATTTCTTATTTTGGTCGGTCCCTCGGGCTGTGGCAAATCAACTCTACTCAACATCATCGCCGGGCTGGAGCAGCCCTCCGCTGGCCAGGTGCGCATGGGCGGGCGGGATTTGATCGGCGTGCCACCGGCGCAGCGGGATATTGCCATGGTGTTCCAGAACTACGCCCTCTACCCGAGCATGACGGTGGCGCAAAACATCGGCTTTGCTCTGGAGATGCGCAAAGTGCCCAAACCCGAGCGCGAGCAGCGTATTCTTGCGGTGGCGCGCATGCTGCAGATCGAACAGCTGTTGCACCGGCGCCCAAGCCAGCTCTCCGGCGGTCAGCGTCAGCGGGTGGCCATGGGTCGCGCCCTGGCGCGCCAGCCGCAACTCTTTCTGTTCGACGAGCCCCTGTCCAACCTGGATGCCTAGCTGCGGGTGGAGATGCGCGCCGAGATCAAGCGCCTGCATCAGCTGGGTGGCGTCACCAGCCTGTACGTGACCCACGATCAGATCGAGGCCATGACCCTGGGTAGCCGCATTGCGGTGATGAAGGACGGGATCCTGCAGCAACTGGGCACACCAGAGGCCATCTACAACCGCCCGGCGAATAGCTATGTGGCCCGCTTCATCGGCTCACCCAGCATGAATCTGCTGCAAGGGCAGGCGCTGGGGCAGGGCGGCTTTGCCCTTGACGGGGTTGAATTTACTGATGTGGGCTGCCCGGCGCCAGCTGGTCAGTCGCTCTGGCTGGGGCTGCGGCCAGAGCAGCTGCATCTGGATGATAGCTCGCCCTGGCGCGGCGAGGTGCGCCTGGTCGAACCCACTGGGCCGGACACCTATCTCTTGGTCAACACCGCCAGTGGCGAGCTGTGCCTGCGCGTATCACCGCAAACGCGGCTGCAGCCGGGTGAGCAAGTTGGATTGGGTGTGGCCTGGGAGCAGGCCAACTGGTTCGATGGCAATAGCGGCCTGCGCCTCGCCACCAACCCGGCTGGCACCTCAGTCGGCGTCGAGTAGTTCCGTGTCTGCGTGGGAATAGGCCGGGCTGCAGCAGCAAAGAATGTGCAACGGCTGGCTGCCCAGTGCTTGAATGCAGTGCGGGGTTCCCGGAGGAATCAAAATCGAATCGCCGACTCTCACCTCAATCACTTCATCTGCCAGCTGCATCAGGCCGGTTCCAGCGGTGACATGATAAATTTCCTCGCTGCGCTGATGGCGGTGGAGCATTGTCTTGGCACCCGGCGGTACGATGGCTTCAGCAAGGCTCTGGTTTTGCACCCCATGCCGACTGGGGTGCATCAGTTCGCGAATCTCCGATCCATCCTTGGTAATGTAAGCAGGGATCTCGGCATAAGGCGTCTTCATTTGCAGAACTCGTGAAACCGCCGACCCTCACTCAGTTGTATAGCAGTTCCGACCAGCGGCCTTCTTCCTGCATCTTCTGCCTCATGCGGTTCCAGCTGTCTTCAGAGCCTGCGCGTTCCGCGAGGGTTTTTTGCAGGGTCTTGTTGGCCTTGTGGGTGCCGGCGAGAAAGACGTGGGTGTTCGGCTGGCTTAGCAATTCCCAGGCCTCGTCCAGATTGGTTTTCAGGGTCTGGCCGAGGGCATCGGTTTCATCGGCAACGTAGCCGTCGGTGACTGCCTGAAAGGCCTTGAAGCTGTCTTCCACATAGTAGTTGGCCAGGTCCTGGTCCACCTGATTGAGGTAGCGCAGGTCCAGTCCGTTGCGGTCGCCGTAAAACAAGCGCACCTGGCCTTGCCAGCCCTTTTGGTTGGTGTAGATGCTCTGGACGAAGGCACGGAAGGGAGCGATGCCAGTGCCGGTGCCGATCATCAGCATGTTGCTGCTGGGGTCCTTGGGCATCTTGAAGACGTTCTTGTAGGGGCCGGTGAGGGTGATGCTGTCACCGGGCTGGACGTCGCAGAGGAAGTTGGAGGCAACGCCAGGGTATTCCTCGCCGGAGACCTCATCGAGGTAAAAACAGCGGCGGACGATGATCTGGATGTTCACATCCTCATCCGCGCTGGGGTTGCGCGCGTTGGCGATGGAGTAGTGGCGATGGTGCTGGTACTTGCCGAAGGCTGAGTTGGCGTCGATCAGCACCCCTATGGTCTGGCCTTCCTGATAGCGGAAGGCGGAATCCCTGATGCAAAGATCGATGACACGCACCTCGTCGGTGTCCTCGGGGGAGATGCGTTTGCTGCCCAACACCTGGGCTTCGCAGGCGATGTTCCAGCTTTCTTGGGATGCTTCGAGGGTCATGGTGGCTCCTCCGCGGCCGAGGCCCCATCGCCCTACCGTGGCACTTATCAGTCTTGCGCTTTCTGATATTGCGGATTTGCCTTGGCGGCTCTATTGCTGGCTGCTCGGTGAGGGCGGGAATGCGCGCCAGCGACCAGTTGACCAGGGCCCAGGCCCAGAATTCATCCACATCAGTCATGTCAGCGGGCAGGGGCGCTTGGTGCAGAAACCGCCAGGCAGCGCTCAGGGCGGGCAGGGGGTTGGCCAGGTCCAGCGGCAGGTCGCCGGCGCTCTTGCTCAGCTTGCGGCCTTCGGCGTCCAGCGCGATGGGCAGGTGGGCATAGCTCGGCGTATCGGCCCCCAGGCAGCGCTGCAGCTGAATCTGGCGGCTGGTGGAGTGGAGCAAATCGCAGCCGCGAACGATGTGGCTGATGCCCTGCTGCCAGTCGTCCACCACTACTGCCAGCTGGTAGGCGAAGAAACCATCGGCGCGGCGGATGACAAAATCGCCAAATTCCCGTTCTACCGACTGCTCGATGCCGCCCTGGATGCGGTCGGCAAAGCCGATGGGGTTTTCCTGGGTGAGCAGGCGCAGGGCGCGATCGCGGCGGTCGAGCAGACCGGCGCTGCGGCAGCGGCCGGGGTAGATCAGGCCTTCGATGCCGCTACGGGCGATGCTGGCGAGCTGTTTGCGTGAGCAGCTGCAGGGGTAGGCCAGGCCTTGCTGCTTGAGTCCTTCGCTGATTTCCCGGTAGAGGCCAAAGCGGTCGGACTGATACAGCACCGGCCCGTCCCAGGCAAAGCCGAAGGCCTCGAGAGCACGGAGGATCTGATCGGCCGCGCCGGGCACCTCGCGGGGTGGGTCAAGATTCTCCATCCGCAGCAGCCATTCACCGCCCGCGCTACGGGCATCGGCAAAGCTGGCCAGGGCAGCAACCAATGAGCCAAAGTGAAGGGCGCCGGTGGGCGAGGGGGCGAAGCGGCCACGGTAGGGCGATGGGGCCTCGGCCGCGGAGGTG
>JADGBD010000102.1:0-3491 GCA_015231665.1 Gammaproteobacteria bacterium | reverse complement strand
TCCGGGCCGAGGTATGGGCCAAGCTACAGACGGAATCAGGCGCGCTGTTTTTCCCGGATTTCATCCAGGGTCTTGCAGTCGATGCAGAGGGTAGCAGTGGGCCGGGCCTCCAAGCGGCGCAGACCGATCTCTACCCCGCAGGCCTCACAGTAGCCGTACTCGTGCGAATCGAGGCGCTTGAGCATGTCGTCGATGCGTTTGAGCAGCTTGCGTTCACGATCACGGGTACGCAGTTCCAAGCTGAACTCCGATTCCTGGGTGGCGCGGTCGTTGGGGTCGGGGAAGTTGGCGGCATCGTCTTTCATGTGATCGACGGTGCGGTCCACCTCTTCCATCAACTCCCGTTTCCAGGCCATGAGAATCTCGCGGAAGTGTTCTTCCTGCTCGGCATTCATGTACTCCTCACCCTGTTTTTCCTTGTAGGGCTCAAAATTAAATGGGCCTTGCCCATTATCCTTCGGCATGTCTGGCATCAAATTCCCCTCACGGGCTAAAAAAACGCGCTATCTATACCAGAAGGGCCGGGTAGGGGCAAGAAAAAGGCGTTTTCTGAGCCAACTAAATGGATGAATCGGCAGGTCAATTGGCAGGTGAATTGGCAGATGAATTGAACCTGGCCTTGGGGTAGTCTGGCGGCTTGGATTCTGAGCTAGCCTGGACCTAACCCGGAGAAACCCCGCATGACACTGCAAGCACTATTATTTGACGTCGATGGCACCCTTGCCGATACCGAACGGGACGGCCACCGGGTGGCCTTCAATCTGGCCTTTGCCGATGCCGGCCTGGATTGGGACTGGACCGAGGAACTCTACGGCCAGCTGCTCAAGGTCACCGGCGGCAAGGAGCGGATTCTGTTCTATCTGGATCGCTTCAATCGCTGTTTCGAGCGCCCCGCTGAGCTGGATGCCTTCATCGCAGGCCTGCACCGGTCCAAGACCGCGCATTACGCCCGTATGCTGGCGGAAGGGTGCATCCCCCTGCGGCCTGGGGTAGCACGACTGCTGGACGAGGCCAGGGCCGCCGGCCTGCGTCTGGCCATAGCCACTACCACCACGCCACTGAATGTCACCGCCCTGCTCGATAGCACCCTGGGCCCGGAGTCAAAGGACTGGTTCGAGGTCATAGCTGCCGGCGATATAGTCCCGGCGAAGAAGCCGGCGCCAGACATCTACCTCTGGGCGATGCAGCAGATGGGGCTGGAACCGCAGCAGTGTCTCGCCTTTGAGGACTCGGATAACGGCGTGCGCTCGGTGCTGGATGCGGGCATCAAGGCCCTGCTGGTGACGGTCAACGGCTACACCCGCGAGCAGGATTTCACCGGCGCCAGCCTGGTGCTGGATCAACTCGGCGAGCCGGATCAGCCGGCCCAGGTGCTGGCCGGCAGCGCGCCAAGCCGGGGCTATGTGGATGTGACGGCGCTACGGGAGCTGCATCTGCAGGCTCAGGCCTGAGTTGCGGACGATACCGGCCAGCCTGCAGCGGCCAGCAGTCAGCTTCCACAGAGCAGGCTTTGACTGGTGGAGAATTGCTGCGCAGATTGGCCGCTTTAATGGATTTCGATTGCGAAATATCAAATTTCCTGGATTTCTGCTTTAATTTCTTATCGATGCAAGGTGAAGGCTTCAAGAACCCTGAACTCTGGACGCTAAGAAAGAATGCCACTCAGGATATGCCTGCACCTGTTTGATTCAACAGCTTGATTTGATGGCCTGATTCAGTCGGGCTGATTCAATCGGGCTTGATTGAAGTCAGTGCAGAACCTATCCGATGACCCAAGCATCCATCACAGGCAAGAGAATCCAACGTGAAACCCAGTATTCTGCGCAATCTCCACCTCTCCTTTCTGGCCTTTGGCGTTGCCATGGGCCTGGTGTTTCCGGTCTATGCCCAGTTTTTTGTGGAATGGAAGGAGGGCATGTTCGCCTGGTTCATGCTCGGCTGCGTTCTCGCCGGGGTTTCCATTGGCGTGATCAACTACCAGCTGTTCAAATGGATACTGCTGCAGCGCTTGACCCGGCTGTCGGATGTGGCCCGCGCCATCAGCAATAACGACATCAGCCATAACTGCATGATGGAGAGCCACGACCTGCTCGGCGAGATCATCGACAGCACCAATCTGATGACCCAGAACCTGCGCCTGATGATTGGCAGCATCGACGATGCGGTGGACGTGCTGCAGAGCGAGATCGTCCAACTCGCCCAACTATCCCGCCGCACCAGCGGCAATACCGACCAGCAGCGCGCCCTCACCAGCCAGGTACTGGCGAGCGTGGAAGGCATCCGCGGGGCCCTGCAGCAGATATCGGATCTCTCCAAGGTTTCAGCTCATTCATCCAATCAGGCCAACGAGCAGTCCACCCAGGGCGCGCTGATCGCCACCGAGGCCATAGGCTCGGTTTCACGCCTGGCCCGGGAGCTGGAACTGGCGGCGGATGTGATCCGCCAGCTGGATGCCAAGAGCACCAACATCAGCAAGGTCATGGACGTGATCCGCGGCATTGCCGAGCAGACCAACCTGCTGGCGCTCAACGCCGCCATCGAAGCCGCCCGAGCCGGCGAGCAAGGCCGTGGCTTTGCTGTGGTGGCCGATGAGGTGCGCACCCTGGCCACACGCACGCAGAAGTCCACCGAAGAGATTGAAAGCATGATTGGCGAGCTGCAGGCCGGCTCGGCGGCTGCGGTGCACAGCATGCAGCAGGCCAAGGAGCGGGCATCATCCACCGAAGAACGCTTCGAGGAAGCGGCGGTGCTGCTGGCGGAGATGTCCGGGGTCATCCAGGGCATTTCCGAGCTGAGCAACCGCTTCGCCCATTCGGCGGAGGAGCAGTGTCACCGCATCGGCCAGATGGTCTCGGACCTTGCCGAAATCAGCAGCATCAGCCAGGTAACCACCGAGGATGCCGAGCGGGCAGCCGCCTCGAGTACCCGGCTGGAGGGGCAGGTGTCTGATCTTAATAGTATTGTTGATCGTTTCAAACGCTAACTAACTGCCTTAGCGAGAACAGGAGCGGAGTATGGCATCGATGCAGAAAGCTGAGAAAAAACTCAAGAAAGCCAAGAAGAAACTGCAAAATTCGGCAGAGCTTATCGCGCAACTGCAGGCTGAGCTTGAGCAGAGAAATGCGCAGATTGACGGCTTGCAACAGCAGTTGGCCTGCCTGAGCGAGGCGCGCTCGACGACAAAGCAAACCCCACAAGCCAAAGCCCCAAGGTCCGATGAGGGCCTCAAACGCCAGGACTGGAAACGATTCAGCTTCCTGCGTGATCGCTACGAATTCCACCTGACAAAGCAATCCAAACCCAAGGCACGCCTCAGCGCCAATCAGGACCTGATCGAGGCCTTCGGCGAGACATCAGGCTACAGCCCGGACGAGTTGGAGTGCATTTTGTCCTGAGTCTAAAAGCAGGACGCAGAGGGCGCAAAGAAGCGCAAAGAACGCAGAGAAGAATGAGGAAGAAGTAGCCCGGATGGAGTGAAACGGTCCCTATTG
>JADGBD010000101.1 GCA_015231665.1 Gammaproteobacteria bacterium | reverse complement strand
GATCTTTTTGATCCGCCACTCGTGGCTGTCGCTGCTTGGGGGTGGCGGGTTGTCCTCTGTGCGCAGGTAGAGGCCAGTGGTCATTTGTCCCGGCACATCGGCACGGCTGAAGCTGAGCTTGCGGATATCCCGCAGGTGTTGCTTGCTTTCTGCCTCCAGGTTGCTCAGGTCAAGACGGCCAATGTCTATCTGGTAGGCCAGTTCCGCCATGTTGCGCTCATCTGCTGCCTTTTCCGCCTGTCGGCGCTGATTCGCCAGCTGGGTAATCCGCCCGCTCAACTGCTGAATGCGTTGCTGTATCTCGGCGTAGCTGAGTATCAGCTCGCGGGTTTGCGGATGCTGGATATCGCCGGGCTTGGCCTTGGCCTTGCTCTCGAACTCCGCCATGGCGCTGACGACAATGGTAACCACCACAGAAATCAGCACGCTGAGTTTGGATAGCGAGGGTATCTTTTTCAGTCCCAGCATTAGCGCCATGGCGAACACCGCCATGGCCAGGGTGGGCAGATGGGTGTCGGGGATGTAGCCGAGCATCTCCCAGATATCCAGCCGTAAAAAGTCGCTGCGACCCTTGGGAATGCCCAGCAGCATGTCCAGCTGTGACAGGGCGATGATCACCGCCGCAGCGTTCATGAAGCCGAGAATCACCGGGTGCGAGACGAAGTTGACCACGGCGCCGAGTTTGAATGCACCCAGGGTGAATTGGATCAGGCCAACCATCAGCGCCAGTAGCAACGCCAGGCCAATGAACTCCTCGCTGAAGGGAATGGCGTAAGGCGTGATGGCGGCGGCGGTCATCAGGGAGACAATGGCCACAGGTCCGGTGGAGAGCTGCCGGGATGAGCCCCAAAGGGCGCCTAGCAGGGCCGGCACCAGGGCCACATAGAGGCCAAAGTACACCGGCAGGCCGGACAGCTGAGCATAGGCCATGGCCTTGGGTACCAGCACTAGGGCGCCGGTAATACCGGCAATGACATCGGCGCGCAGCACGGCGGCGGAAATGGGGAGCCAGCCCAGAAAGGGAAGCAGACGCAACATCAGGGAAGAATTGATCATGGGGGGAGACATCGGGTTGAAAGATGCGGCAATCTATCAAATCTAACCCGGCTAGAATAGCCCTCACATAGATCAGAGGTTATGATGCGCGCCTGGTTTACGCCAGAGTTAGCAGCTGTCTTGTGCTTCGGGCGAAGCCCGGAGCCCGAGTCGAGCAGACTTTACATGTTCCGGGGTGGCGTTGTCCGCCCCATGAGCGTTAGGGGGAGCTTGAGTTGATTCGAAAAAATCCGCGGGGAGATCTGCCGGTCATCCACGAATCGGCCTATATCGATCAGACCGCGATCATCTGCGGCAAGGTCATCATCCACGAAAATGTCTTCGTTGGCCCCTATGCGGTGATTCGCGCCGATGAGGTCAATGCCCAGGGTGATATGGATTACATCGTCGTCGGCGCCAATTCCAATATCCAGGACGGGGTCGTGATTCACTCCAAATCCGGCGCCGCGGTGGTGATTGGCGAGAATACCTCGGTGGCGCACCGCTCCATAGTCCACGGCCCTTGCCGCATCGGCAACAATGTTTTTATCGGTTTTAACAGCGTGCTGTTCAACTGCAGCGTAGGTGAGGGCTGCGCTATTCGGCACAACTCGGTGGTGGATGGCTGCGACCTGCCGGCGGGGTTCTATGTGCCCTCGACCACCAAGATTGGCCCCCGTACCGATCTGACGACCATAGAACGCGTGACCCCGGATGCCTCGGCCTTCTCTGAAGACGTGGCGAGAACCAATGTCGAATTGGTCAAGGGCTACAAAAAGCTGTCAAACGAGTTTTGATGGAATCGGCCTCTGCAGGCGGGAATAGCCTGCAGAGGCTGATTTTGCGGGCTGTTTAGTCTATGCCGCGTACCGCGTCGTATTCGTGAGGCAGGGCCATGGTCTTGGCGACCAGGTGCAGCGGCGGCAGGGAAGGGCGCATCTGGCGCACGGCCTTGAGGTTGTCAAACTGAGCGCAATCAGACGGACCTGAGTCGCAGGCAATGCCGGTGATCAGGGCGTGTTCGCAGGTTCCGCAGCGAGTGTATTTGGATTGGATGTTCATGGTTCCTAAATCTGGCGTGGTTTGTAGTAAAAAAGATGCGATTTGCTTTGAGTGCTGCAATTATGCAGCATATTCTCGGAAACTGCAAGTTTTTCTGGATAATCATGGGTTTTTACTGGGGTCATTGAGCGGTTTATGATGTGTTGATGCATATTTAATCTGTAATTAATTGTTATAAAAGTATAATTACTGTAATTATTGGCCGATTTCAGGGGTTTTCTGGCCCCAGAGACCATGTCATGCGGGTCTTTGTTGCATTATCGCAACGGTCCTGAGGGTTCCTTTCCCCGCAAACTCAGGGCTTATTTGCCCCTTGGCAAGGGCAAAGCTCCTGGGCTATAGTCAGGCCGTCCCATTTGATACTGGTTTGCAACTGGCTTTCCAAATCCCATGATCTTTTCTAAGGCAATCTCTGTTGAACCAACAGATGCACTCAGCGATAGGCTGACTGCAGCATTGCCTTTGTCTGCTCTTCTGCCCCTTTCTGTTCTTCTGCTCGGCGTCCTGCGACTTCTGCCCTGAGGGGCAAGGCTACGCACTCACCCCGGCGGGGGAGATAAAACGCAACAATTCACCTATTCAAAATTCTGGCCGGCGCGGCGCAAATTGTTTTGATCAGTGCCCTGATCGGGGTCTTGATCGGGTAAACTTGCCCGCCACGAAGTGCGCTTTCACCGGCCGATGCAGGAGTCATTCAGATGAGCGAAGAAAAGTTAGTCATATTTGATACCACCTTGCGTGACGGTGAGCAAAGTCCCGGCGCCTCCATGACCAAGGAAGAAAAGATTCGCATCGCCAAGGCCTTGGAGAAGATGCGGGTGGATGTGATCGAGGCCGGTTTCCCCATCGCCAGCCAGGGAGATTTCGAATCGGTGCAGGCGGTTGCCCGAGTGGTGACCGAGTCCACCGTCTGCGGCCTGGCCCGCGCCCTGGACAAGGACATCGACCGCGCCGGCGAGGCGCTGAAGGATGCCAACTCGGCGCGTATCCACACCTTCATCGCCACCTCGCCGATCCACATGGAGCGCAAGCTGCGCATGACCCCCGACGAGGTGGTGGCGCAAGCGGTGCATGCGGTCAAGCGCGCCCGCCAGTACACCGACAATGTCGAGTTCTCCGCCGAGGATGCCGGTCGCTCCGAGCTGGATTTTCTCTGCCGCATCTTCGAGGCGGTGATCGGCGCCGGCGCCCGCACCCTGAATGTGCCGGACACCGTCGGCTACGCCATGCCGCACCAGTTCGGCGAGACCATTCGCCTGCTGCGCGAGCGCATCCCTAATGCCGACAAGGCTATCTTCTCGGTGCACTGTCACAACGACCTGGGCCTGGCGGTGGCCAACTCCCTGAGCGCGGTGATCAACGGCGCCCGTCAGGTGGAGTGCACCATCAACGGCCTGGGTGAACGTGCCGGCAACGCGGCCTTGGAGGAGATTGTCATGGCGGTACGTACCCGCCGCGATGTGTTCAGCTGCGACTCTCGGCTGGATACCAGTCAGATCGTCAGTTGCTCTAAGCTGGTGTCCAATATCACTGGCTTTCCGGTGCAGCCGAACAAGGCCATCGTCGGCGCCAACGCCTTTGCCCACGAGTCCGGTATCCATCAGGACGGCGTGCTCAAGCACCGCGAGACCTACGAGATCATGCGCGCCGAGGATGTCGGCTGGACCCAGAACCGCATGGTGCTGGGCAAGCACTCGGGGCGCAATGCCTTCCGCACCCGGCTGGAGGAGCTGGGGATGAGCTTTGCTTCTGAGGAAGAGTTGAATGCTGCTTTTGCCCGCTTCAAGGATTTGGCGGACAAGAAGCACGAGATCTTCGATGAGGACCTGCAGGCCTTGGTCACTGCCGAGGGCATAGAGGCGGAGAACGAGCGCATCAAGCTGGTGTCGCTCAAGGTCTGCATCGACTCCCGCCTCAGGGCTGCGGAACTGGGGAATCCCTGCGCTGGTAAAGAGGTTGCGCGCCTCTTTCACCATGGCCTCGCCCATCCAGCAGGCCAGCACCGGCTTGCGCGATTCCTTGGCGGCGGCAATCACCCCCTCGGCGCAGGCGGTGGGATCGGTCATCGCCTGGGGCGCCAGCAGCACCAGCACCCCATCGACATTCTTGTCCGCCAGCACCAGCCGGGTGGCGTCGTAATACCGCTGATGATCGGCATCGCCGAGGATGTCCACCGGGTCGCTCAGGGACCAATGGGCCGGCAGCACTGAGCTGAGCTTTTCCATGGTCTCCTTGGATAGATCGGCCAGGGGCACCTGCAGGTCGCTGGCGCGATCCGCCGCCATCACGCCCGGGCCGCCGCCGTTGGTGACAATCGCCAGCCGCGCCCCTTCGACGCGGACATTGGAGGCGAGGATGCGCGCTGCGGCAAACAGCTGGCTGACCGTATGCACCCGCACCGCACCGGCGCGCTGCACCACGCTGTCGAAAACGTCGTCACTGCCCACCAGCGCGCCAGTATGCGACACCGCCGCGCGGGTACCGCTCTCGTTGCGCCCGGACTTGACCACCACCACCGGCTTGAGTCGCGCCGCCACCCGCAGGCCGCTGATGAAGCTGCGGGCATCGTTCACCCCTTCCACATAGAGCAGGATGCTCTTGGTCTCAGGGTCCACGGCGAGAAAATCCAGCACATCGCCAAAGCCCACATCCGCCGTCGCCCCCAGCGAGGCCACCGCAGAGAAGCCAAAGCCCTCGGAGTTGGCCCAGTCCAGCAAGGCGGTGCAGAAGGCACCGGACTGCGCCACCAGGGCCACCTTGCCCGGCAGCGCCTGACTTTTGGCAAAGGTGGCGTTGAGGCCAACCCGGGGACGAATGATGCCCAGGCAGTTGGGTCCGAGCAGGGGGATGTTGTGGGTCTTGGCGACATCGACGATCTCGTTCTGCATCGACTCACCGCGGGCACCAGCCTCGGCAAAGCCGGCGGAGATGACAATGGCCGCGCGCACGCCGAGTTCGCCGCATTCGTGCATCATCGGCGGAATCTGCTCCGCGGGCACGGCGAACACCACCAGATCGATGGGATGATCGATCGAGCGCAGGCTCTTGTAGCAGGGCAGCCCCAGCATCTCTTCGCAATGGGGATCGACCGGGTAGATATCGCCTTTGAAACCGGACTCCTGCATGTTGCGCAAAATCTGCAGGCCGACTGAGTTGTCCTCATCGGAAGCGCCGACAATGGCCACGGAGTTGGGTTCAAAAAGGGATTTGAGGTAGTGCTTTTTCATAAGGCATCCAAAATTAACATCTGATGCCTATGAGTTTAGATGAATTTTGTTGCGCCGCAACAAGAAAATGCTGCGTCGCAACAATGATTTCCGTAAAACAACTCAAGCCACCTGCTTGCAGTGCTCGCCCTGGTGGCCTGAGCCAGCGCCTTTAGCCGTTCCGCAGGGTGCGCTCAAGCGCTCCGCTGGGGTAGAATTGGCGGCAAGGAGACCGCCAACATGCCTATCGCCCTGATAACCCACAGCGCCTGCCTGATGCACGACATGGGCCCCGCCCATCCCGAACAGCCGGCCCGTTTGCACGCCATCAACGATCGCCTGATCGCCTCGCATCTGAGCATGGTTTTGCACCAATACGATGCCCCCGCCGCCACCCGCGAGCAGCTGTTGAGCGTGCACAAAGCCGCCTATGTGGACTATGTGCTCAAATCCGCACCCAAGCAGGGCCTGGCCTGGCTGGATGGTGACACGGCAATGGGACCGCATAACCTGGAGGCCGCCCTGCACGCCGCCGGTGCCGGAATCCTCGGGGTTGATCTGGTGCTCGGCGGGCAGATGAGCCAAGCCTTCTGCGCCGTGCGCCCACCCGGCCACCATGCCGAGCGCGGCCGTGCCATGGGCTTTTGCATCTTCAGCAACGTCGCCATCGCCGCCTATCACGCCATCCAGGCCCATGGACTGGAGCGCATCGCCATCATCGATTTTGATGTCCACCACGGCAACGGCACTCAGGACATAGTCGGCGGCGACGAGCGCATCCTGTTCTGCTCCAGCTTCCAGCACCCCTTCTATCCCGGCAGCGGTTACGAGAACAACCCGAGCAACGTCATCAACCTGCCCCTGCCCGCGCTGACCGATGGCAAGGCCTTTCGCCAAGCCGTCACCGAGCACTGGCTGGATCAGATCGAAGCCTTTGCACCCCAGTTGATCCTCATCTCCGCCGGCTTCGATGGCCATCAGGCCGATGACATGGGTCAGTTCAATCTCCTCGACACCGACTTCGCCTGGATCACCAACCGTATGATGCAGCTGGCGAAAATCAGCGCCCAGGGACGCCTCGTGTCGATGCTCGAAGGCGGCTACGAACTCCACGCCCTCGCCCGCTGCGTCGAAGCCCACCTCAAGGCGTTTCTGGGAGAGCCCTGAGGTACTGCAAATCCAGCGCCATCACCAGGCCATCCTCACGCCCCTGTTTGCTCGGGTAATAGCCTGGGCGCAGGCCGATTTCCGCATAGCCCATGGCCTCGTACAGGGCTATGGCGGCGCGATTGTTAACCCGCACCTCCAGCAGGGACATGCGCGCCCCCAGCGCAATGGCATCCCTGAGCATCCACTGCAGCAGATAGCGACCGTGGCCCTGGCGTTGCCGGGACGGGTCGATGCAGAGATTGAGGATGTGGCACTCATCCAGCTGCATCAGCCAGATGCCAAAACCGAGCAGCGGCCCGTCCCATTCCAGCAGCTTGCCGCTGTAACCGGGCTTGAGGCAGTCGCGCATGATTCCCTCGGTCCAGGGATGGCTGTGGGCCAGCCGCTCCAGGGCCATCACCGCCGGCAAGTCATCCAGAGTCATGGGGCGCAAGCGGCGCTGGTCTAGCGGCATGGTTCTTGGTTCCTTGCCTGTGCGATGCTGAACAAAATGGTTGCCAAAATAGCAGGACGCAGAGAACGCAAAGAAGCGCGGAGGGCGCAGAGGATAGATATTGGCTCCCTCTGCCTCTTTGCGTCCTCTGCGTCCCATTGAGTAGCCCTGTCCAACGGCAACCCCGGATTCCGCTTCGCTGCATCCGGGCTACTTCTTCCTCATTCTTTTCTGCGTCCCATTGATTAGGGGAT
>JADGBD010000100.1:5354-7182 GCA_015231665.1 Gammaproteobacteria bacterium | reverse complement strand
GCGCTGATCCGCGCCGCAGCCCTGGCTGAGTAGAACCCCGGATTGCGCTGCGCTCCAACCAGGCAAAAGGCTGACAGCAGGCCGCTGAAGGCTGGAGGCTAGAGGTTGACAGCTGGCACAAAACCCCTGGAAACACTCAAATAAAGTTGATTTATGGCCTCTATCGGTAAAACTGTTTGGCGCTTTTGCGCCAATGGCTATATCTTCCACGTCCCACTGACTCTGGCGGATTCTGTCCGCTCTGGCCGAATCCCTCGGCTAAATCAGATGCAGTTACAGCGGCAGGCGATGTCGGCCGCATTTTGTACGCCTCGTCGAGGCACGTTTCACTGCAGTGAATTAGGAGAAACCGACTATGCCAACATTTGTACGTACTGAGAAGTGCGATGGCTGTAAGGGCCAGGATAAGACTGCGTGCATGTACATCTGCCCGCACAACCTGATGAAGCTGGACAAGGACGGTTCTGAAACCGGCCATGCCATGAAGTCCTTCAACCAGGAGCCCGAGCAGTGCTGGGAATGCTACTCCTGCGTCAAGATCTGCCCTCAGCAGGCCATCGAAGCACGTCCTTACGCCGACATCGTTCCCCTGGGCGCCTCCGTGCAGCCCCTGCGTGGTACCGATTCCATCATGTGGACCATCAAGTTCCGCAATGGCACCATGAAGCGCTTCAAGTTCCCCATCCGCACCACTGCTGAAGGCTCCATCGATCCTTACGGCAACAAGCCCGCGGCCGATTATGCCAAGATTGCAGAGCCTGGCTTCTTCAATCACAACGAGCAGAACGGCTACCGCGCCGGAAACCCCAGCGAGCTGATCCGCAAGTAATTGCGCACCGCTTTAGCAATCCATAATTTGTAATTTATTGAGGTATATCTAATGGCTGGAGAATTCGGAAATCCGGAAGTCGTCCAAGAAGAGTTAGACATCCTGCTGATCGGCGGTGGTATGGCGTGCTGCGGCGCGGCCTACGAAATTGGCCCCTGGGTCAAGGCTTCCGGTGGCAACATCAAGATCAAGCTGGTCGATAAGGCTGCCATGGACCGTTCTGGCGCTGTCGCCCAGGGCCTGTCCGCTATCAACACCTACATCGGTTCTGAGCAGGATCCCGCTGACTATGCACGTATGGTCTCCAACGACCTGATGGGCATCACCCGCGACGACCTGGCTTATGACCTGGGCCGTCACGTTGACGAATCCGTGCACCTGTTCGAAGAGTGGGGCCTGCCGATCTGGAAGCTCAACGAGAACGGCGAGCGTCACGATGGCTCAAAGGGCATGACCCCCTTGAAGGATGGCGGCAAGCCTGTTCGTACTGGTAAATGGCAGATCATGATCAACGGCGAATCCTACAAGTGGATCGTTGCTGAAGCCGCGAAGAAGGCCATCGGCGTTGACAACATCGATGAGCGCGTCTTCATCGTCAAGCTGGTCAACGACAAGAACGACAAGAACCGCATCGCCGGTGCTGTCGGCTTCTCCGTGCGTGAACACAAGCTGTTCATCTACAAGGCCAAGGCTATCCTGCTGGCCGCTGGTGGTTGCGTCAACATCTTCCGTCCCCGCTCTGTCGGTGAAGGCACCGGTCGCGCCTGGTATCCCGTATGGAATGCCGGTTCCACCTACGCCATGGCCGCTGAGGCTGGCGCTGAGCTGACCATGATGGAAAACCGCTTCGTACCCACCCGCTTCAAGGACGGTTACGGCCCGGTTGGCGCATGGTTCCTGCTGTTCAAATCCAAGGCTACCAACGGTTTCGGTGAAGCCTACATGGTGCGCAACAAGGAAATGCTGGACGACTACCCGCCCTATGGCCAGGCTGCCGTT
>JADGBD010000100.1:4817-5319 GCA_015231665.1 Gammaproteobacteria bacterium | reverse complement strand
ACACCGTCACCGCTCTGGATAACCTGCGTGAAACCCTGTCACCTCGCGAAGTCAAGCACCTCGAAGCCGAAGCCTGGGAAGACTTCCTCGACATGTGTATCGGCCAGTGCGGTATCTGGGCCGGTGAAAACATCGAACCGGAGAAGAAGAACTCCGAACTGATGCCCACCGAACCCTACCTGCTCGGCTCGCACTCCGGCTGCTGCGGCATCTGGGTATCCGGTCCGGAAGACGTGGGTGCACCCACCGACGAAACCGAAGCCAACGTCCCTGCACACCTGCCCAAGGGCTGGAACTGGGGCTACCGCGCCATGACCACCATCAAGGGTCTGTTCACCGCCGGTGACGGCGTCGGCGCTTCCGGCCACAAGTTCTCCTCCGGTTCCCATGCCGAAGGCCGTATGGCTGCCAAGGCCATGGTCAAGTACGTCATGGACAACAAGGACCTCAAGCCTGAGCTGGATACCTCGGTTGAAGACCTGGTGGAAGAGATCTACCGTCC
>JADGBD010000100.1:4075-4654 GCA_015231665.1 Gammaproteobacteria bacterium | reverse complement strand
GGAATGCTCAAGGAAAACTCCCTGAAGCTGCGTGCCAAGGACCTGCACGAACTGTTGCGCGCATGGGAAAACTACCATCGCGTGATGACTGCAGAAGCTCACATGAAACACATCCAGTTCCGTGAAGAATCCCGTTACCCGGGCTTCTACTACCGCATGGACAAGAACTTTGTCGATGAGGAAAACTGGAAGTGCTTCGTGAACTCCATCTACGACAAGGAAACCAAGGCCTACAAGTGCTTCAAGCGCGCACACGTGGATCTGGTCGACAAGGCCAAGCTGTTCCAGGCTGGTGCCCACTAAGAGCTAGCCCACTGCACCCCAGGGTGCAGTGAACTACTCGCATCCGGACCTCGCAAGGGGTCCGGATTTTTTTTGCGTGGCTTTTGCTAGACTGGCTGAGTTAGGTACATTTGACCCGGAGATAGCCATGGCGCCGCAAGCAGAGTCCCTCCCAGCACTCAGCGTAGAAGACTACCTGCAAGGCGAGCTCCTCAGCGAGATTCGGCCTGAATTCATCTACGGCCAGGTTTACGCCATGGGTGTCGCCAGTGCCAGCCATGGCTTGATTCTCAATGC
>JADGBD010000100.1:0-3914 GCA_015231665.1 Gammaproteobacteria bacterium | reverse complement strand
GATAGAAATACCTATTTCTGCACCCGTCCCTGCCTGATCGTCGAAGTGCTGTCCGAATCCACCGAGCGCATCGACCGCAGAGAAAAATTCCTCTCCTACCAACGCATCCCCAGCCTGCGGGAATATCTGCTCATCGCCCAGGACCAGCGACGCCTGGAAATCTTTCGCCGCTCGCAGGATTGGCAGCGCGAAGTGCACACCCAGGGCAGCCTCCATCTCGAATGCCTGGAAGAAGATCTGAGCCTGGATGCCGTCTATATGGATCTGGACAGGTTGATGTAATGTCATCAACGGCGTATCCGGTAGGAGCGACCTTGGTCAGGACAGCGCTGCGCAGGCTCCGGCTGGAGGGCGATTCATTCCTCCGGTTTGGCTGGCTCCTCATTTTCAGGTTTAGCTACTTCTTTTTCTTCTTGCCGCCCTCGTTGCGGCTTAACCTGCTGGTCAAAAAGATTTTTGGGGATATTGCGGCAAGGACTGTAAATATTGGGAATTGCTGCTATGCGGCGATTTCCAGTCGGTCGCGGCCGAGTTCCTTGGCGCGGTAGAGGGCGTCGTCAGCACGGTTGATGGTTTCGGAAAAGCTTTCACCCAAGCGAAAACAGCTCAAGCCCAGGCTTGCCGATAGGCTGATGGCCTCTTGGCTTTGTTCCAGGCGGATCTCCTTGATGGCCTCGCGCACGCGTTCGGCCACCGGGGTGGCTTCTTCCAGATCGGTCTCTGGCAGGATGATGAGAAACTCCTCGCCGCCCCAGCGGCCGCAAAAGTCGTACTCGCGGACCTGGGCACGCAGGCTTTGTGCGATCAGGCAGAGCACCTGGTCGCCTACCTCGTGACCATAGCTGTCGTTGAAGGATTTGAAGTGGTCGACGTCGATCAGGGCCAGGGAGTAGGGGCTGCCCTTGCGTACCACCCGCTCGCTTTCCTCGCGTAGCCGTTCCATCAAGTAGCGACGATTGCCCAGCCCGGTGAGGGGGTCTTGCAGGGCGGCGATCTTGAGGGCCTCGCTGAGTTCGCGCAGGCTGTTTTGGTAGCGGTCGGAGATGCGGGCGAGCTTTTCCAGCCGGCGCAGTTGGCGGTCGTACTGCTGGCTGAGGCTTTCGGTTTTGTGGCGGCTGACTTCATGGTAGCCGTCGGAGATGCGCACCAGTCGCTGCAGGCGCTCGTTCTGCGCCAGGCTGAGGTCGTACAGCTGTTCCAGTGCCAGACGCAGAGGGTGGCTCTGGTGACTCGGGTCTTTGAGCAGCTCCTCTATGTGGACATAGAGCTCCTCTTCGGTGCGCAGACCTATACCCAGGGCGTTCATGGCGCGGGGTCTTCGAGGATGTCGAAGGCGAAGCTGCAGTCTTCCTTGAATTCATCGGCCAGGTCCACCACCCGTTCGTTGCGCGGGTCGTAGTACCAGGCGACGCTGACTTCGCGGCCTTGGCCATGGGCATCTTCGAGCATGTCGAAGATGTCCAGCATGGCTTTGACCGAACTGGTGTTCATGTACACCAGATGCAATTCCAAGCGCAGCGGCTGTTGCTCCTTGGCGAGGTAGTCCTCGACCCAGGCGATGACCTCGGCGAAGAATTCGAAGGAGTTTTCCGGGTAGGAGTCGCCGGCCATGTGCAGTAGCCCGGTCGCACGATCCGTGCGGATGCTCGGGGTGGATTGGCTGCCGGGGATGTTCAGATCATTCATGTTTGCTGCCTGGGGTTCTAATTCGGTCAAAAAGCCAATAGCGGGCGATCAAATGAGGGCCCGCAGACTGAAAAAACTGCGGCCATCGGCGGCGGCTGAGAGGCTCGCCTGCAGTGGCTGGGCGGTCTTGCGGGCCATGTCGAGCATGCCCAGGCCGGCGCCACTGGGTACATTTTCCGTTCGCGGCTTGCGCAGTTGCTCCTTGTAGGCGGCCTTGAGCTGGGCCTTGTCCATGGCGCCGATCTGCTGCAGGCGCGCCACCAGGGCTTCGCCATCGGCGGTTTCCACCAGATTGCCCGCCTGCACCAGATAGCGCCCCTCGCAATCGCGCGCCACCACCACCGTGGCCGAGGCATCCACGTCGGAATAACCGTGGCTCTGGGCGTAGTGGCGGATGTTCTGGGTCATTTCGATGTAGACCGCAAACACATCCATGGCCGCCGAGGGATGGGCGTTTTCCGCCTGCAGGTAGTTCTTCAGGGCGTTGCCCACTTCTTCGATGAGGCTGCGCGAAATGGGGCCGTTGAAGCAGAGCATCATCTGCCGTTGGTTAAAGTATTCGCGCAGTTCAAACAGGTCTATGGCGTCCACGGTGTTGTTTAACCTTGGTGAGAGTGAAAAACCGGCCGCTCCGATTAACCGATGCGAAACGCCAGCAAGGTGATGTCATCGCGCTGCTGGTGGTGGCCGCGGTAGGCCTGCAGGGCCTGATTCAGGGCCTCGGCCTGCTCCTGCATGGGCAGGCGGGCATTGTCCCGCAACAAGAGGGCGAAACGGCTGTTGCCAAAACCGTAGCCGAGATCGCCGCCGGCTTGATCCAAATAGCCATCGGTGACCAGATAGTAGGTACTTCCGGGGTGCATTTCCAGTGTCCTGTCGCTGTATTCACCCTGTTTGCGGTCACACAGGGGGCGGCGGCCGCCCTTGATCTCGCCGATCTCCTCGCCATCGCTCCAGTAGAGGGCGATCTTGGCGCCGGCGTAGCACAGCCGGTTGGCGGCGCGATCCACATAGGCCAGGCCCACATCCATGTTGGTGGCTATGGCCTTGGGCAGCTCGGATTGGCGGACCATTTCCCGCAGGCTGGCATCGGCGTGGCTGAGCAGGGCCGCCGGCGAGCTCAGACCCAGCCGGTTCATCGCATCGTCAAAGGCAGCGCGGGCGAGCATGGTCATCAGCGCACCGGGTACCCCGTGGCCGGCGCAATCGACCACGCCAATCAGGTAGCGCTGCTCGTCGAGGGCGCGGAACAGATAGAAGTCACCGCCGACCACATCCCGCGGATGCCAGAGGACGAAATGCTGCGGCCCGAGCATCTCCGACAGCTGGGTATCCGGCAGCATGGCGCGCTGGATCAGGCTGGCGTAGTCGATGGAGTCGTTGATCTTCTGGTGGGCGCTGGCCATGTCGCGGTTGGCCTGTTCCAGCTCCAGGGTGCGCTCGCGCACCTTGCCTTCCAGCTCGTCGGTGTGATTCTTGATCTGCCGGGCCATGCTGCCGAAGGCCCGGTTCAGATCCCCCAGCTCGTCACTCCCCGGCGGCGGCAGGCTGACCTGAAAGTCGCCCTCGGCCAGGGCGGCGGCGGACTGGCGCAGATCACTCAGGGGCTTGAGCACCACCCGCTCCACCGCCGCGCCGAAGGCCAGCAGCAGCACCAGCAGCAACAGCAGGAGCACGCCGATGACCGCCATGAGCCAGCCTTCTTCCATGATCTGCGCCTCGGTCAGGTCCACCGCCGTAACCACATGCCAGCGCAGCTCGGGGATGTAAGCCAGGGCCAGCAGCTGGCGCTTGCCCTGCAGGTCCAGCCAGAGGCTGTGGGCCTGGGTCGGGTCCGCCTGGGCTGCCGCCAGCATCTGCACAAGGTCCGCCTGCTGCTCTGGTGAGTCGAGCAGCGAGGCCAGGGTCTTGGCCTGATTCTTGGTGCCGCTGCCGGAGTCAAAGGCAATCAGGCGGGTATCCGGATGGGCCTGGATGGCCCCCTGGCTGTCGAGAATCATCGGCGTCACCCCCGGCTCACCGGTGGCGATGAATTCCTCAAGGAACTGGGTCAGATTCAGGCCGGCACCGGCCAGGCCGATCTTCTCCTCACCCTCGCGGATGATGACGTTCAGCCACACCTGGGTTATGCCCATGTGGACATCGGTATTGACGTTGATGTTGTAATCCTGGGTGTGCTCCAGGCTATTGAAAAACCAGGCATCCTCGGCCTTGCTCGGGTCCAGGCG
>JADGBD010000099.1:3045-7219 GCA_015231665.1 Gammaproteobacteria bacterium | reverse complement strand
GATGCCGGTGGCTACATCGCCGATGTCAATCCGGCCTTCAGCCGCATCACCGGCTACCGCCGCGACGAGGTGATTGGTCGATCGCCGAAGATGCTCAGCTCCGGCCATCAGGATGCCGCCTTTTATGCGCGGATGTGGCAGTCCCTGCGAGATACCGGCGCCTGGCGCGGTGAAATCTGGAACCGCAACAAGGCCGGTGAGGTGTATCCGGAGCTGCTCTCCATCGCCGCGGTCAAGGACACCCAGGGCCTGATCAGCCATTACATCGGCAGCTTCTCCGACATTACCCACCTGAAAGAGCGCGAGGTGCAGCTCGACCGTCTGGCCCACTACGATCCACTCACCAGCCTGCCCAATCGGCGCCTGCTCAGCGACCGCCTGCGCCAGGCCTTAGCCCACACCCGGCGTGCCGGCAAGATCCTCGCGGTTTGTCTGGTCGATCTGGATAACTTCAAGCCGATCAACGATCAGCACGGCCACGCCGCCGGTGACCAGGTGCTGGTGGAAACCGCCCAGCGGCTGCGGGATTGCGTGCGCGACAAGGACACGGTGGCCCGCATCGGCGGCGATGAATTCGTTCTGCTGTTGCAGGACCTGGAATGGGTAGAGGAATGCGACAGCGTGTTGAGCCGCCTGCTGCAGAGGCTGACCCAGCCCATCAGGCTAGCGGAGGGCGCTGAGGTGGCGGTGTCCGCCAGCATCGGCCTGACCCTGTTCCCCCAGGATGGCGTCGAGGCCGAGGTGCTGTTGCGCCATGCCGATCAGGCCCTCTATCAAGCCAAGCAGGCCGGGCGTAACCGCTACCGCTTGTTCGATGTGGCCCATGATCGCCTGGTGCAGGCGCATCATCGCCTCATCGATGACCTGGCGCTGGCGCTGGCCAAAAATCAGTTCGTTCTGCACTACCAGCCCAAGGTGGACATGGCAACGGGGCAGGTGCTGGGGGTGGAGGCCCTGCTGCGCTGGCGCCATCCCGAGCGCGGCCTGCTGCTGCCGGCGGAATTTCTTTATGCCCTGAGCCATTCGGAGCTGGAAATCCCCCTCGGCGAATGGGTGCTGGAGGCGGCGCTGCAACAGCTCGAGCGCTGGCAGGCCGAAGGTCTGCAGCTGTCGGTGAGCATCAATCTGGCACCCCGGCATCTGCTCCAGGCGGATTTTCCGGCGCGGCTGGCGGAAAGCCTGGCGCGCCATCCCCAGGTGCCGGCCGCCTCCCTGGAGCTGGAACTGCTGGAGTCCTCGGCGCTGGCCGATCTGGAGCAGGCGGCCAGGGCGATCAAGGCCTGTCAGGCGCTGGGGGTGCGCGTCGCCCTGGATGATTTCGGCGCTGGCTACGCCTCACTGGCCTATTTCAAGAGCCTGCCGGTGGCGGTGCTCAAGATCGACCAGGCCTTCACTCGCGATATGCACGAGGACGCCGAAGACTGCAACATTGTCGAAGGGGTGATCAAGATCGCCGCCGCCTTTGGCCGCGAAGTGATTGCCGAAGGCGTGGAAACCATCGAGCAGGGCATACTCCTGCTGCACCTGGGTTGCCGTCTGGCGCAAGGCTACGTCATCGCCCGGCCGATGCCGGCAGACAGTTTGGCGCGCTGGCTGGAGCAGTGGTCGGTGGACAGCGCCTGGAAAAACATGGCCAGCCTCAGGCTGCAGCGCGAGGACTTGCCCCTGGTGCTCTTGGAAACGCTGCACAGGTCATGGGTCAAGCAGCTGATCGCGGTGATCGAGGCCGAGCCGGGCGAGCTGGCGCCACCACCTCAGCGCCACGCCTGCCGCTTCGGCCAGTGGCTGCAAGGTCCAGGCTCCAGCCGCCACGGCCAGAGCGAGGGTTTTGGCCTGATCCAAGCCCTGCATGAGCAGATGCACGAACTGGCCGAGCAGCTGCTGGCGGAACACAGCCAAGAGCCGCAGCGGGCCCGCAGCGGCATCGCCAAAATCCGCGCCCTGCAGGAGCAGCTCAACGAAGCCATTTACAGCCTGATTGCTACGCTGATGTATTAGCTTTCAGCTAAAAACTCGCCAACCAGAGGCGGATTCTCACCCCCAGGCCGGTGCTGTAGCCCATCAGGCGATAGCGGATATGGCCCTGATCGTCGATGACAAAGGCCGCCGGGTAGCCGGACACGCCCCAGGCCTTGGCCATGTCACCGGATTCGTCGATCCACACCGGAAAGCTGACCTCCTCCTGCGCCATAAAGGCGGCCACCTGCTCGGCAGTGCCCGAGTGGGCGGCGATGCTTTGCAGCCGATACGCCCGGCTCAGGCTCTGCAGGGTGCCCAGCTCCAGGCGGCAGATGGGGCACCAGTCGGCCCAGAACACCACCAGCGATGCCTCACCCTTAGCCGGCGGGCGCAGGTGCTCGGCAAACAGGGCAGGCATCTCGGGGCTGATCGGCGGCGCCGGCCCCAGCAACATGTCGCGGGTCTGCCAGAAGTGGACCCCAGCGATGATGAGGATCAGCAGCGCCGCATCCATCGCCCAGCTACGCAGGCGGCGAGCCCAGCTGGGTTTGGGTTTGTGGGTTGTGTCAGTCATTTTGTTCAGTCAATTTGTTCAAGCCTCAGGGTGCGCAAAAAGGGCGGAAGATCAACCCAGATAGTCAGCTACCACCCGGCAGACGGCTGCGGTGAGCTGGGCCAGGTCGGCCTCGTCCATCACCAGCGGCGGCATCAGATAGACCAGCTTGCCGAAGGGGCGCACCCAGACGCCGGCCTCGACGAAGGCGGGCTGGATGCGGCGCATGTTCACCGCCTGCTTCATCTCCACCACGCCGATGCCGCCGAGCACCCGCACCTCGGCCACGCCATCGAGCTCGGCACAGGGGGCCAGGCCCTGCTGCAGGCCCTCCTGGATGCGTGCTACTCGCTGTTGCCAGGGGGATTCCAGCAGCAGATCGATGCTGGCGTTGGCCACGGCGCAGGCGAGGGGGTTGGCCATGAAGGTGGGGCCGTGCATGAACAGGCCGGGCTGGCCCTGGCTGATGCACTGGCTGATCTCGCTCCGGGTGAGGACTGCCGCCAGGGTCAGGTAGCCGCCGGTGAGGGCCTTGCCCAGGCAGAGGATGTCCGGGCAGACGCCGGCATGCTCCAGGGCAAACAACTTGCCGGTGCGGCCAAAGCCGGTGGCGATTTCATCGAAGATCAACAGCACCTGATGGCGGTCGCACAGCTGGCGCAAGCGCAGCAGATAGTCCGCCGAGTAGAAGCGCATACCGCCGGCGCCCTGGACTATGGGCTCAAGGATCACTGCGGCGATTTTGCCGGCGTGCCGCTCCAGTGCTTCCGCCATGGGCGCCATGTCAGCCTCGTTACAGCTCTGGCCGAAGGGGCGCTCGGGGGCGGGAACGAAAAATTGCTGCGGCAGCACACCGCTGAACAGGCTGTGCATGCCGTTGACCGGATCAGACACCGACATGGCAGCGAAGGTGTCGCCGTGGTAGCCGTGGCGAATGCTGAGAAAACCCTGCTTGCCCGGCTGGCCGCGGCTATGCCAATACTGGATGGCCATTTTCAGCGCGACTTCCACCGACACCGAGCCGGAGTCGGCAAAGAACACCTGCTGCAGCGGCTCCGGGGTGAGACGAATCAGGCGCTCGGCCAGGCCCACCGCCGGTTCGTGGGTCAGGCCGCCGAACATGACGTGGGCCATGCGCCCGAGCTGGTCCGCAAGCGCCTGATTCAGCCGCGGGTGGTTGTAGCCGTGGATCATGCACCACCAGGAGGCCATGCCGTCGATCAGTTCACGGCCATCCTTGAGGCGCAAGCGCACCCCCTCGGCCGACTCCACAGCAAACACCGGCAGGCCGCTGCCGATGGCGCTGTAGGGGTGCCAGACATGGGCGGCATCCAGGGCCAGCAGCCGGGTTTGGTCCATGGGTTCAGTCCCCAATCCGCCAATCTGGCTGAAAAAATCGGAACGCAAAGGACGCTAAGAAAGCGCAAAGAACGCAAAGAAGGCAAAGAGTAACAAAGGGTGCGGAGCCGTAGCCCGGATGCAACCAAGTGGAATCCGGGATTGGCAGGATGCAATTTCTCGACATGGTGTTCAGCATTTCACGGGTAAGGGAGTAACAATTCACAAGAACAGCAAGCACTGGAAGCACGGGTGGCTTCGCCCGCACTGAGCTTGCGCCAACCCCGGATTTCGCTTCGCTGCATCCGGGCTACAAAATCGCAA
>JADGBD010000099.1:0-2899 GCA_015231665.1 Gammaproteobacteria bacterium | reverse complement strand
GCAGAGGCGCTCGGCGCCGAGGTTGCTGGCTGCGCCCTTGAGCTTGTGCGCCAGATGCCAGAGGGCATCCCAGTCCTCATCCAGGGCGTGGAGCTGCAGGTTGCGCTCTTGCTGGGGCAGGCTGTGCAGCAGCATGGCGAAGAGCTGTTCCGCCGCCTCGGCGTCTCCTGCCATGACGGAGATGGCCGCCTCGCGGTCCCAAGTCGGGGCATCAGTTGGATTCATGAGTTGCAGCTCCTGCTGGTATGATGGTCCGCTCTATTGGCATAGCTGAACAGAGACCAGATGACCCATTACCCTACCATTGAAGACTGCATTGGCAATACCCCTTTGGTACAACTGCAGCGTTTGCCCGGCGCTACCAGCAATACCCTGCTGGTGAAGCTGGAGGGCAACAACCCCGCCGGGTCGGTGAAGGACCGCGCCGCCCTGAGCATGATCAAACGCGCCGAGGAGCGCGGCCAGATCGCGCCCGGCGATACTTTGATTGAAGCCACCAGCGGCAACACCGGCAATGCCCTGGCCATGGCCGCGGCCATTCGCGGCTACCGCATGCTGCTGGTGATGCCGGAGAACATGAGCCTGGAGCGGCGTCAGGTGATGAAGGCCTTCGGTGCCGAGCTGGTGCTGACCCCCCGGGAGGGCAGCATGGAGGCGGCCATCGACAAGGCGCGCAGCCTGGAGGCGGCGGGCGAGGGCCTGATCCTCGACCAGTTCAGCAACGAGGACAATCCCCAGGCCCATATCGAGGGCACCGGGCCTGAGATCTGGCGAGATACCTCCGGGCAGGTCAGCCATTTTGTCAGCGCCATGGGCACCACCGGCACCATCATGGGCACCAGCCGCTATCTCAAACAGCAGAACCCGGCGATTCAGATCGTCGGCGTGCAGCCCCAGGAGGGCAGCTCCATTCCTGGCATCCGCCGCTGGCCGGTGGAGTATCTGCCGAAGATCTATCACCCGGATCGGGTGGACCGGATCATCGACGTCAACCAGCAAGAGGCGGAGGACACCACCCGCCAGCTCGCCGCCCGCGAGGGCCTGTTCACCGGCATTTCCTCCGGCGGGGCGGTGGCCGCCGCCCTCAAGCTCAGCGCCGAGGTGAGCGATGCCACCATTGTGGCGATCATCTGCGACCGCGGTGACCGTTACCTCTCCACCGGCGTGTTTCCCGGCTGATGGGCAGAAAAAACCGCAAACGCCCACCGGAGGGCGAGTTCGAGATCGACATCGAGAACCTTAGCCACGATGGCCGGGGGGTGGCCCATCTGGACGGCAAGACCCTGTTTCTGCCCGGTGCCCTGGCCGGTGAGCGGGTGCGCTTTCGCTACAGCGCGCGGCATAGGCGGTTCGATCTGGGCACTGTGCGTGAGGTGCTGCGCCCGAGCCCTGACCGGGTCGAGCCGCGCTGCCCCCATGTGGCCGTCTGTGGCGGCTGCAGCCTGCAGCATCAGCGGGTGGAGGCACAGATTCGCGACAAACAGCAGGCGCTGCTGGAGGCCTTCAAACGCATCGGCAAGCTGGAGCCTGAGCAGATTCTGCCGCCGCTGATCCCCGCCGACCACTGGGGCTACCGCAAGAAGGCCCGACTGGGGGTCAAGTGGGTGGAGAAAAAGGGCAGGGTGCTGGTGGGCTTTCGCGAGCAGGGCAGCGGCTTTATTGCCGACATCGGCAGCTGCGCCGTGCTCGATCCCCGCGTGGGTCAGCGGCTGCAGGCCCTGTCCGAGCTGATCGGCGGCCTGTCGGTGCGCGATCGCATCGCCCAGATCGAGGTGGCCATTGGTGACGATGGTGGCGATAGCAGACCGGTGCTGGTGTTGCGCAACCTCGCCCCGCTGAGCCCGGCTGATCTGGCCAGCCTCAGCGCCTTCGGCGAGCAGCACGGCCTGCGCATGGGGCTGCAGCCGGGCGGAGTGGATAGCATCCATGCCCTAGAAGAGGGCGAAAACCCGAACAGGGATTGGGGCCTGAACTACAGCATCCCCGAGGCGGATGTGCGCATCGCCTTCCAGCCCGCCGACTTCACCCAGGTCAACAGCGACATCAATCGGCAGATGATCGCCCAGGCCTTGGCGTTGCTCGATCCCGGCCCGCAGGATCAGGTGTTGGATTTGTTCTGTGGTCTGGGCAACTTCAGCCTGCCTCTGGCGCGCCGCTCGGCCCAGGTGGTCGGCGTGGAGGGCGATGAGGGCCTGGTGGCGCGGGCGCGGCAGAATGCCCTGGCCAATGGCATCAGCAACGCCGAATTCTACAGCGCCAACCTCTACGAGCCCCTGCAGCCGGCCCCCTGGCTGAGCCAGCGTTTCAGCAAGGCCCTGCTCGACCCACCCCGCAGCGGCGCCGCTGAGGTGTTGGAGCTGCTGCCCCGGCTGGGGGTGGAGCGACTGCTGTATGTCTCCTGCTATCCGGCCACCCTGGCGCGGGATGCGGGAATTCTGGTGCAGCAGCTGGGCTATCGCCTGCACAGCGCCGGGGTCATGGACATGTTCCCGCATACCGCACACGTGGAATCCATTGCCCTGTTTCACCGGGAGAGCTAATTGGCTATTGAAATCGAACGTAAATTCCTCGTCATCAGCGACAGCTGGCGGCATTCGGTGATCGCCAGCAGCCCGATGCGCCAGGGCTATCTGAGCACCACTGACCATACCTCGCTGCGGGTGCGCATCAGCGGCGACAAGGCCCATCTGAACATCAAGAGCGGCGGCATCCGCATCCGCCGGCTGGAGTACGAGTACGCAATCCCCCTTCAGGACGGCCTGGAAATGCTCGCCGAGCTGGCCCAGGGCGCCCTGGTGGAAAAGACCCGCCACCGGGTGCGCTTCGGCAGCCACGTCTGGGACCTGGATGTGTTCGAAGGCGCCAACGCCGGCCCGGTGGTGGCCGAGGTGGAGCTGGA
>JADGBD010000098.1:1667-7298 GCA_015231665.1 Gammaproteobacteria bacterium | reverse complement strand
GGCGGGGTTGACTGGCTTGACCAGGTAGCTGTTGGCCTGGGCATCAACAGCCTTCATGATGCGATCGCGGTCCTGTACCGCGGTGAGCATGATCACCGGGGTGTCCTTGATCTTGGGGTCCTTGCGGATCAAGCGGAGCATATCCAGCCCACAGAGCTCGGGCATTTCCACATCGGAGATCACCAGGTCGTACTTGCCGGTGCGCACCATCTCAAAGCCCCGCGTGCCGTTGGCGGCCTGATCCACCACAAAGCCAAGCTCCTGCAGCAAATGCTTGATCACCAAGCGCATGGACTGAATATCGTCCACCACCAATGCCCTGAGTTCCGCCACCTTTGCCCTCTCGCGTTAAGTTTGGGCGAATTCTAGGTTCTACCGCCAGGTGGCACAACCCCGAGGGCTTGGTTATTGAGCCTTAGATAGCCAACGCCGGGCGCATGGGCCAGAACCCCTGGTGCAGTCCCTGAGCGAGGAGGTATTGGGCAAAGGGCTTGTCATCTGTGGCCAGATGGCCGATGAACCAGCCCTTGAGGGAGGTCAGATCGCGGCTGGTCAGGCACTCGCGACCGGAGCAAAGGGCGCGAATCAAGGCCTTGAGTTCGGCCATCATCAGCCGGTGCTCCTGGCGATGTTCGAGCAGATTGGGGTAGCAGGATTCTTCCATCATCCGCTCTTCCGTGGCGAAGTGCTGGGCGCTGAGTTGGGAGAGGTCTTGCAGCAGGTTGCCCACCCGCCGGCAGCAAGCCGGGCTGGGCATCTCTTGGGTCATGCTGTGGTTGCTGGCTTCAGCAGCAATGGTGTTGATCACATCCGCCAGTTCCTGATGCTCGGAGTCCAGCAGGGGAACGCCGAGAAGTAGATTCTGATTAAGGCTAATCATCTGCCCCTCCTGCTTGGTGAATTGACGAATATCAATTACTCATCCTAGTCGAGTCCCCCAGCTTAGCTAATTGATAAATTGAATGGTTTTATGACTAATAAGCTGGGTTTAGATACCACGATAGATGAGCTTGCCCGGCTGAGCTGCTGATGTCTGAGGGGATTTATCCAGCGGATTCAAAACCAGGCCGATTTTGTTTGATTGGCTTATAGAATTATCTAATGGCTAATCCTGGCTGGGCGCGGCCGCTGCCGACTCATCGCCGCCCAGGTAGATGGCGTAGCTGTTTTTCTCCCCGTGCTTGATGCCGTACATGGCCTCATCGGCCAGACGCAGCAAATCTTCACTTTCCCAGGCATGGTGGGGAAACAGGCTGATACCGATGCTCACGCCGATGCGGCATTCGTTGCCGTTGATGAAAAAGGGCTGGCTGACCGCCTCGATGATCTTGCCGGCTATGCGCTCGATCGGCGAGCTGTCGCTGAGATGGCCGCAGACCACGGCGAACTCGTCGCCGCCGATGCGCGCCACCAGGTCATCATCGCGCACCGCCGCCTTGATTCGCTGGCCGGTCTCGCGCAGGACCTTGTCGCCGGCCTCGTGGCCGAGGAGGTCGTTGACCCCCTTGAAGCGATCGAGATCGAGAAACATCACCGCCACCAGGGTCTCCTCGCGCAAGGAACGGTGCAACAGCTTCTCCATGTGCTCATGCAGCAGCGAGCGATTGGGCAGGCCGGTGACCAGATCGTGCCGGGCCATGTGGCGCAGCAGACGGTTGGCGTCCTCCAGTTCGCGGGTGCGTTCGCGCACACCCTGCTCCAGGCGCTCATTGATCTCGATCAGGGTCTGCTCGGCCTGCTTCTGCAGGCTGATATCCTGGAGAATGCCGATGAACAGGCGCTCGCCATCGACGCTTACCTCTGAGACCCCCAGAGCCAGGGGGATCAGGTGGCCATCACGGTGCAGGCCCTCGACATCCCGTCCGACACCGATGACGCGCTTCTCGCCGCTGTGCAGATAATGCTGGATGAAGCCATCGTGGCGGCTGGCCAGAGGCTCGGGCATCAAACAGGCCAGATTGCGCCCGATCAGCTCTGCTGCCGGATGGCCGAAGATGTCCTCGGTAGCACGGTTGCAGGAGAGGATTTCGCCGCGGCTGTTGGCGGTGATCACGGCGGCAAACAGGTTGTCGCGAATCGCCTCCTCCCGGTGGAGGCTGTGGCGCAGGGCACGCAGAAAGCCGCCGATGTGGGCGGAGTTGCGGTAGCCAATCAGCAGACTGAGGATCAAGGCGCTGATGCAGGTCAGCAGAATCAGGCGGGTCAGGTCTTGATTGAGATCCTGGGTCAGGCGCAGCTGGCGCTGGGACAGCTCCTTCTGCAACTGGGCAAAGCGATCGAACTCTTGCCAGGCCTGATTCTGCAGCGGCAGGGTGCGAAACATCAGGTGGTCGCGGGCCAGTTGCAGCTGATCCTGATTGAGCAGATCGATCACCTCGTACTGCAACCGTCCCACCGCACTGACCTGCTCCGCCAGGTCGCTGAGAAAACGGCGTTCTTCCGCGTCCAGGGGCAGGGCGGCAAATTCCTCCTTGAGGCCCAGAAACCGGCTACCCTGCTGGCGAAATTCGAGAAACAGCCGGTCCCGCTCAAAGGGGTCCGCGGTCAGGCTCATGGTGAACAACAGCAAGGAGCGCTCTCGCCCTATGATACGCATATCACTGGCCAGGCTGGCCTTGACCTCAAGTTGCTGGATGCTTTGGTCGAACTGATGGGCCAGCCGGGAGATGCCCAGCAGGCTGATGGCGGTGATGCTGAACAACAGCAGAATAATGGCGCCAAAGCCCAGATGGAGCAGGCGGCGGGGGTCGTCAGGCGGGCTTAGGTGGTCCGGCATGGGCGCTGACCAGATTCCAGGTTGGCGAATGGGTGTAATCTTAGTGAGGAATGCGCCCCCGCGCCAGACTTATCTTGCCCCGCAGCCGAGCAAAGCGGCGGAACTTAGCCAAGTCTGCCGGGGCAGGCTACAATGCGGCATATTAGGATTTACTGGTGAACCGGACATGGCAGCAGAAGAAATTGAACTCCTGGATTTGAGCGACAAGACCATTCTCGTCGTTGATGACGTCAAACTGATGCGGGAGGTGATCAAGCTCAGCCTGTCGGACATCGGCGCGGCCAAGATTCTCGAGGCCGCCGACGCCAAACGGGCCTTCAGCTACGTCCGTGACTGGCAGATCGACCTGGTCCTGCTGGACTGGGAGATGCAGCCGATATCCGGCATTCAGTTCCTCAAGAAACTGCGCGGCATGGAGGACGAACGCATGCGCCAAACGCCGGTGATCATGGTCACCAGCTCCACCGAGACCAAGCGCATTGTCGAGGCGCGGGATGCCGGCATTCACGGCTACCTGGTCAAGCCCGTCTCCCCCGCCAAGCTCAAACAAGCAGTCGCCAAGGCCCTGGGCAAGCGCCGTGCCTTCATCAGTACCGACAACTACACAGGCCCTTGCCGCCGGGTCAAAAACGATCAGCTCTACAAGGGCAAGGAACGGCGGCAGAAATAATTCGCCTCAATGCGCATGGAGCGAGCGGCCACACACCTGAAGATGAAAACCCGGGAGCGCGGGCGACCTCGCCCCCTCCGAGCTTGCGCCAATTACCAGCACCCGCCCCGGACAGGACCAAATAAGCCTCATCCGCCAGTCATAAAATCTGCCTATTTGCAATTTAAGTATTTGCTTATATTATGCAAAGGCAACGCAAGGTCGTCCCTGTGCAGTTAACCTCGCAAAAGGAGAAGACATCATGAGCAATCTGATCAAGGTAGCCTCTGCCGCAGCTCTGTTAGCGGCCTCCGCCTCAGCCAGCGCCTGGTGGGGTGGTCCTGGCGGCTGGGGTGGCGATGACTGGTTTGGCGATGGTTGGGGTGGCATCCACTTCAGCATGAGCGTAGGTGGCAACGGTTGGGGCCGCGGCTACGATTACTATCGGCCTTACCATTACGGGCCCTATGGCTACGCCTACCCCTACTACGCTCCGGCCTACGGCTATGCGCCGCCACCGCCGGCTCCGCCCACTCCCGCTGCACCTGCAGCCAAAAAGGCCAACTGATACCCCGAGCATCTCCTCGGCGCAGGGAAGCGCCACCCCTCCTACCCAATCAGGAACCCACATGAACAAGATCACCCTGCTCGCCGCCGCTGCGGCGCTCGCCAGTTCTGCAACGGCCCATGCCTGGTGGACAGGCAATGAGGGCCAAACCCCGTATTTTTACGGCCATGGTCCGGTCATGGCACAGCCGGCACCAAGCGCCGCGGCCGAAGCCAGCCCAACTCCGCCACCAACCGCCCAGAACAGCTATCCCGTCAATCTCCACCCCAGCATGGAAGAGCGCCGCAAAGCCATGGACGATATGCGTCAGGCCATGCGCCAACAGATGCAGCAGTGGCGTGCGCAAGCGCCCTATGCCGCTGGAAACCCAGCCGGCAACCATCCGGCTGATAGCTTCAGGCAACAGATGGAGCAACAGCGTGAGCGTTGGCTGCAGGCCATCCAGGCCCGCCGCGACGCCAGGCAGAAGGCGCTGGAGAGCCGGCGTATGTCCGCTCCTTTTGGTCATACCCCGACCTTTAGCAACGCCCCCCGTTGGCCACAAATGAATCCTCAGATGCCTGAGCAACGGCCGCTAGTTCCGAAACAACCCGACCGCGAGGCCCTGCTCAAGGAAATGGAACAGCGCCACGAAGCCATGCACCAAAAAATGCAGGAAAGGCGCGCTCAGATCGAGGCCCGACGGGCACAGCTAAGTGCACCCACCGCAACCGCACAGGTGCCAACCCCGGCCGAAACCGAGCCGGCAGTCAAACCCGTGCCGCCATCGGCCGCCAAATCAGACGCCGAGCCATCGGCAGCATCCAGCAACGATCCGGTCAAACTTTAGCGCCTGCTCCCGCCCGCTCCCGGCGCACACCTCAATACCGCACATAAGGCCGCACATAGGGACAAAGCTTGACCCGGCCCTTGCGGTTGACGATGGTGTCTGAGTCCCAGTCATAGGAGCGAAACTCTGCCGCGCACTGCCGCTTGGCGGACCTGTAGCCCTTGCGCTGGCCGTGCTGGTTGTAGTGGTTGTGCTGGTTGTAATAGGGTTTCGGCTCTGTGTAACTGTAACTGTAGTTATTGTTGCTCTTGCTACTATTGCTATTGGCAATGATGGCGCCAATCAGAGCCCCAGCAACCACCGGCCCCACCCAGTTGTGCTTGTCTTTTTTCTCCGGCCGGTGGCTGGGTCTTTGCGAAGGGCGGTTGGGACGGTGATGGCGATCATATACCTCGGCCAAGCGCACCTCCTGGCTTGCGCTGGCGAAGATGCGATCCATGCTCGCCTGACTGACCAGTTCCACCGGGGCAGCGGCTGCCAGACCGGTAAAGGCAAAGCCCGTGACGAAGAATACGAGGCGACTGAGAATTTTCATTGGTATGCTCCATGGGTAGGTGAAAGCCCTGGGAAGAGGACAAAAGCAATGTCTCCCGGGAATGTCACCAGTGTAATCCAGCTAACTGAACCGCGGCTGAACCCCCATGACCAAGAGCCCATCACGAGGTTAAATTGAACGACCCGGTGAACCCCCCCGCTGAAACCCTCGCCGCCCTGCAGGCAAACCTCAACTCGGTACTGCAGGGTCAACAACTCGCCTGCGAGCGCCTGCTGGTGGGTCTGATCAGCGGTGGCCACATGCTGCTCGAAGA
>JADGBD010000098.1:0-1657 GCA_015231665.1 Gammaproteobacteria bacterium | reverse complement strand
CGTGCCCGGCACCGGCAAGACTCCCCTGGCCAAGGCCCTGGCTCGCTCCATTGACGGCACCTTTCGCCGCATCCAATTCACCCCGGACCTGCTGCCCTCGGACATCCTCGGCGTCTCGGTGTACGACCCCTCCAACCAGCAGTTTCACTTCCGCCCCGGCCCCATCTTCAGCCAGATTCTGCTTGCCGATGAGATCAACCGCGCCTCGCCGCGCACCCAATCGGCCCTGCTCGAAGCAATGGCCGAGGGCCAGGTCAGCGTCGAGGGCCAGGCACGCCTGCTGGATGGACTGTTCTGCGTCATCGCCACCCAAAATCCGGTGGAATTTCACGGCACCTACCCCCTGCCCGAGGCGCAGATGGACCGCTTCGCCCTGCGCTTTGCCCTGGGCTACCCGAGTCTGGAACAGGAGGTGGAATTGCTGGAGCAGCAGCGCCAGAGTCAGCCTTTGGATCGACTCCAAGCCGTCGCCAGCCCGGCGCAGATTCTTCAGCTACGCCAGCACAGCCAGCAGATCGCGGTCAGCGAGCCGGTGCGCCGCTACATCGCCGAGCTGGTGCGACGCACCCGCGAACTTGAGGGCGTCAATCTGGGTGCTGGCATCCGCGCCTCCCTGGCACTGATGAAATCCGCCCAGGCGCTGGCCCTGCTGCAGGGACATGAGTTCGTCAGCCCCGACCAGGTACAAGCCCGGGCGGTGCCGGTCATCGCCCACCGCCTCGGCCTGGACAGCCAAGCCCGCTTCGGCGGCCTCAGCGCCGAGGCGCTGGTGGAACAACTGCTGCGCCAGCTGGCCCCGCCGGTGTGAAGCCAAGCCGGGAGGCTGGAGCTTGGTAATGGATGCCCTGGTCCGCCAGCCAGGAGCGGAAATAGTCCAGCTTGAGGTTGAGGGCGCAGGTGGGCGGCAGTTCGTCCAGGTAATGGCCGAACTCAATGCGCAGCTCCAGCTGATCCTTGCTGCTGAGCTGGTTCCAGTCGCGTAATTGCTCAAGGGTTGCCAGTGCCATCGGAATCTCCTGCGAGGGTGGTGTGTCAGGCGGCAGATTTTAGCCATGGGCTTGGCTGCCAGGTTTGCCGTTTGATGAATTTTTTCCGACAGCCGATAAGGAGCAAATTCAGTGTGCTGGGGCGATTGCTATACTCCAAGCTGTGCCTAGACATCATGTATTGACCTCGCCGATTTCCAACAACCTAAACACATGCGCCTGACAACCAAGCAAATCGACATCATCAAGCAAACGGTTCAGCATCATGCTGGGCCTGAAGCCTGCTCCATACTCTTTGGCTCAAGATTACGTGACGATGCCAAGGGCGGCGATGTTGACCTGCTCATACAATCCGACCATGCCATCGGCCTGCTGCAGCGCGCCCGCATCAAACTGGACCTGGAACGAGAGCTGGCGCTGCCCGTGGATGTTATTGCGCACCATTCCGGAGTGCCGCCGACGCCGTTTCAACAGATCGCCATCGAAAAAGGGCTTTTGCTATGAATGCAAAACCCGTCATCGAAGCCGAGAAGACTCACCTGGCACAGCTGCTCGAAGCCATTCAGCGCTGTACCTACTACCTGCATGCCACCACCACGCGCTTGGAGTGGCCTCTGGCTTGCCGATGGGGTCCTTGGCGAATGATCTCGGCATAGTATTCGATCATGCGC
>JADGBD010000097.1 GCA_015231665.1 Gammaproteobacteria bacterium | reverse complement strand
GGTCTAGTGTCCTAGTATCCTAGTGTCTTGGCTCTAATAGCTAAACCACTAAGACTCTATCTCCTATCTCCTAATCTCCTATCTCCTACTTACTGGTACTTCTGCGCCCGCTTGACCAGCTTGTCCAGGTCCTTCTCGTTCGGGTTCCAAGGGGTTCCCGGGTGGATGCAGCCGGCGGTGCACTTCTCTGCCGCTTTGACTATGTCCTTGTACTGGCCCGCGCGGGGATCGACGATAACAGCTTGTTTGTCGCTGTTGTAGGCGAAGATCTTGGGGTTGATGTCGATGCACTCGTCGCAGGCGGTGCATTCCGGGGTTTCCACCCAGACCGGCTCGTAGTCCGCCGCCTGACCTGCTCCGTTACCGGCAGCATTATTCGATACAGGAACCGCCTTGGCGCCGTCGCTGCCGACCATGCCAGTAAAGGCAGAGGCGTTGCCCGATGCCACCAGCGACAGCAGTGTCGAGCTGAGACGATTGGCCATGTCGGACTTGGTCTGCTCGATCAGGGCATCCACGTCCACCTTGTCCAGCTCACCGGCCAGGCCCTTGAGCTGGTGCCAGAACAGCAAGCGCTCTTCAGCGGACTTGACGATCTCCGCCGAGCAGATCACCCGCATCAGCCGGTTCTTGCCATCCAGCATCCAGATGTAGGGGAACTTGCCCTCGCGGTCGTCCTCTTCCAGTTGGAGAAACTCGTGGAAGGGGATCATGTCGTCGCTCCAGGTCTCTGGCGGCGCCTTGCGGAAGTGCTTGCGGAAGCGGCCCTCGGTGGCGGCGAAGTCGGCGAAGGTCAGCGGCAGCTCCAGGCGACCGGCATTGCCCTGCTCGTCCACATAGTCCAGCTGGTAGGTCGGCCAGTCCTGATCCAGCGCCGGGTTGCCCTCGATGTCAAGGCACTCCTGCAGGGTGGTGCCGGCATCGGGGTCGAACTTCATGATCGGATAGGCGCGGGATTCCAACGCCAGCTTGGACTGGCGCATGGTGGCATCATCCGCCACGCCGTGTTCCGGCTGACAGGTGGCATAGATGTTGAACAGAGCCGGGCGGCGGCTGTTCAGGCCATCGATGTAGCCCTCGATCAGATGGGTGACATTGCTGATGGAGCCCTGCAGCACATAGCTGGTGCGGTGGGCCAGGCCGATCAGGCCCATCTCCTTGCGCATTTCTTCCTTGCCCTTCATCTTCTTGCCGTAGGGGCTCATGTCCGCCACCTGGGAGATGAAGCCGGAGGTACAGGCCTGACCGCCGGTGTTGGAATAGACCTGGGTGTCCAGCACCAGCACCTTGATCGGCATGCCTGAAGCCAGGGCGCGGGACAGGTTCTGGAAGCCGATGTCGTACATGGCACCGTCACCACCCACCGAGACCACCGGCGGGCAGAGCCGCCATTCTTCGTCGCTGAAGGCGCGCCAGTCGAAGTGGCTGAAGAACTCCTCGTGCTCGGCGGCGTTGTACTTGCCTGCCAGCTCCAGCTCGGCGCGGCGGATGGCCTTGAAGCCCTCGGCCATCTTCACCATGTGGCCCTCGAACAGACCCATCGCCATGGAAGGACTGTCCTGGAACAGATGGGATGCCCAGGGGAAGGGATAGGGGTTGTAGGGGAAGGTGGCGCCCCACACCGAGGTACAGCCGGTGGCGTTGACTATACCCATGGCGGCGCGGCCCTTTTGCGTCGGCCCTTCCAGATAGCGCCAGCGCAGGTCGCGCAGCTGCGCCAGCACGCCGCTGATCTGCTTCAGCCAGGCCTTGTCCAGCAGGGTGCTTTCGTGGGCCGGGTCGATGCGCTCGCTCAGCTGCGCCAAGGTCAGCTCCGGCTCCTGGCTGTCGCCGAGCTGGCCGAGCACCTCGGGGTGGCTGAGATCGACACCGGCGGCCAGCTTCAGGCGGATATGCTGCTCCAGCCGGGCGATGAGCTCATCCAGGCGCGCCACCTCGGCCTTGATGCGCGGCTGCATCAGGGCGGTGACGGTACCGGTGAACAGGTGGATGATGGTCTTCTCGCCACAGCCGAGGCAGGCGCCATCGCCGCAGTTCATCGAGTCGTAGTTGGCCTTGTCCAGCAGCAGGGTCTCCAGGGCGCCGACCTTGTCGTTCAGATCATCGATGCGGCTGAAGCTGGGGTTGCTGGTGGGCAGGTTGAGCCAGAACTTCCAGTCGGCGCGCAGCTTGTCCACCGCCAGGTCGTCCTGCTTTTCCACCCGCAGGGCATCGTCCTGACAGACCTCGACGCACTCCATGCAGCCCTTGCAGGTATAGGGGTTGACGGTGATGCTGAACAGGCCGCCGGAGTTGGCGCCCTTCTTCTCCATGTTGCTCCAGTAGGGCTTGGTGATGGAGAACTCGAAGCTGCCAAAGGCATCCAGGAACAGAGCGAACTCCTTCTCCAGATTGGCCTTTTTCTCGCTCTCCAGATCCGATTCTGCCAGGGTTTCGAGGATCGCCTGATCCAGCAGGTCGCGCACCTTGGCGCCCTCCCCTTGCTGGTTGACCAGGCCGCGCAGGCGCTTCTCCACCGCACGGGTCTCGCGGCGCAGGTACTGGGTCATTGTACCGCCCAGCTCTATGCTATTGATGACGCTGTTAAATACCTCGGAGACCGTATTGACCAGACCAGGGATGGCGCTGTCCGGGCAGGCGGTGTAGCAGTCGCCGCAGGCGGTGCAGTTCTCTGCGATCCACTTGGGGTAGTCGAAGCGAATCTGGGTCATGTCGCGGAAGATGCCGGTGGAGGCCGGCACCAGGGACAGGGCTTGATAGGGGTCGGCCAGGTTGTCCGAGCCCTTGCCGCTGGCGTAGAAGTTGCCAGTTTGCTCCCAGAAGCGGTGGATGTCCGCCAGCTCGCCCTGGCCTTGGGGGATCTGCTTGAGCATCAGCGGCAGGCCGATCTCCTTCTTCAGCTGCTGGGCGCTCTCCACCCCCAGGGTCTTGTCGCTGATCTCATGCACCTGCTCAAAACCACGACGGACGATGCGCAGGTTGTCCGCCACCACGCGCTTGCCCTTGTCGCCGAACTTGGCGTCCAGCTGGGCCTCGATGGAGGCAAACAGCTTTTTCTCGTCAAGGCCTGCCATCTGCATCAGCGGCGAGCCGGCAAAGAAGGCGCCCTGGAAGGCGTTGCCCTGCATGCGCAGCTGCAGCTCAGGGTTGGAGGCCTCCTCGCGGGCGATCTTGAAGCCATCGACATAGAACACGCGGATCTCGTTGTCGATGATCTGCTTGCGCATCCAGCGTGGGAAGCTGTTCCACACCGCCTGCTGGCCCTCCAGGCTGGACTGGATGATCAGGGTGCCGCCCTTCTTCAGGCCCGACAGGGGGTTGGAGTGGTTGAACACATTGGGATCCGGGCTGAGCACCACATCCACATAGTGGTATTCGCAGTTGAGGGGGATGGGGGTGGGCGCCACCGCCAGATAGTAGGTGGTGGGCTGGCCCTTCTTCTCCGAGCCATACTTGGGGTTGGCCTTGATCTCGTAGCCGAGCAAATCATACAGGGTCATCACCAGGTTCTTGCCGGTGGTGATGGCACCCCAGCCACCCACCGAGTGCATACGCACCGTCATCGAGCCTTCCGGCATCAGGTTGGGGTTTTCCGAACCCTTGACCGCCAGCTCGCCGATCTTCGGATAGGCCTCCAGCAGGTTCTGCAGATGCACCTCCTGCTTGGGGTTGCTGGCATCACGCACGAACTCTATGCCCAGGTAGAAGAACTTGCGCTTGTTGCCCCCCGGCAGCATGTTTTCGATAGCACCGATCAGCGCTTCCGGCTGCAGGTCGCGGGAGCCCATGCCGTAGGCGCCGGAATACAGCGGCGGCAGGTCCTTGATCTGGCCATAGCTGGCGTAGTCCGGGTAGGGCTTGGCATCGCTGGAGCGGCCGTTTTCCAGGCACTTGCTCAGGGCGGCGCGCACCTCGCGCATCAACGGCAGGTCTTCCGCCAGGGGCTGATCGGTACGCTCCAGCACTACCACGCCCTTCTTGCCCATCAGGGCCTTGCCGATGAGATCGCCGGGAAAAGGCCGGAACATGGTGATATCGACCACGCCAATCTCCAGCTTGCGGGTCTTTTTCAGATACTCGGCCACGCCACGGGCCTGCACCACCATGGAGCCCATGCCGAGGATGACGTAGTCGGCCTTGTCCATGTTGTAGGTGCCGATGCGGCCATAGCGGCGGCCGGTCAGCTCGTAGTATTCGTCCATCACCTGCTCGGTGATCTGCTTGATGTGATCGTAAAAATAGGGCCGCTGTGCCGCCTGGGTCTGCATGTAGGCATCCTGGTTCTGCACCGTGCCCGACTGCAGCGGGTTGTCCACGTCCCAGATCGCCGGGATGCGCCGGCGGGTCTTGCCAAAGAGCATGCGCTGGGCCGGGGTCGGGCATTCGATCTGATCATCGGGCTTGCCGAGGAATTCGGCGATGAGCTCGCGCTCGGGCACCTGCAGGGGCTCGATCAAATGGGTGGTGAGAAAGCCGTCCTGGGCCACCACCGCCGGGGTCAGGGACAGCTCGGCGATCTTGCGGCCGATCAGGTTCAGGTCCGCCGCGCCCTGGGCATCGTTGGCAAACACCTGGAAGAAGCCGGTGTCGTCGATACAGTGATAGTCATCGTGGCCACAGTGGACGTTGAGCGAGGCCTTGGTGATAGCACGACAGCCGACGTTGAGCACATAGGGCAGGCGCTTGCCGGCGGCCGCGTAGAGGGATTCGTGCATGAAGGCCACGCCCTGGGCCGAGGAGAAGTTGGTGGCGCGCAGGCCGGTCATGCTCATGCCGGCGGTGACCGCCGCAGCGGCGTGTTCGGATTCGGGTTCGACAAAGATCAGACCGCGCCCGGAGATATTGATGTGGCCCTTGGCCATCTCTTCTGCCCAGAATTCGCCCATCTGCGTCGAGGGGGTGATGGGATAGGCACCCGCGGCGTCCGAGGCCTCACGTTCACACATGATCACCGCCGAATTGCCATCCATCGCCATGCGCTTGCCGGGGTACTTGAATACGCGTTTTTCTTTCTTACCGAACATGGTCTCGGTTTCCTCCTCGGGAGATAGGGATGCAGCTAGTGCGGCGAAGGGATCAGGCTGCGGGCAGCGCAGACCGGCGGATGATGGGCTTGGCCTCGCGGCCCTTGAGCTGACCGGCGCGCTCGTCCAGCCAGACGATAGCGCCGGTGGGACAGCGCTCGGTGGCCACCTTGGAGGCTAAGTCGTTCTTGCGGTAGTCGATCACTGCCAGATGGTTGTCGATGCGGATCAGACCCTCGGGGGAGTCCATCACACAGCGCTCGCAGGCGGTGCAGGCCACCTCGCAATCGGCCTCGGCGGCATCGCCGAACTGCAGGTTGCGGCAATTGATCCACAGCCGATTAGCCGCCGGCTGCAGGGAGAACAGGCCCTTGGGACAGACCTCGAGGCAGTCGTTGCAGGCGGTACACTTGGCCGCATCCACCACCGGGATGTCCTGGGCGTTCATCTGGATAGCATCGAAGTCGCACACCGCGGCGCAGTCGCCCATACCCAGGCAGCCCCAGCTGCAGCCCTTGGGGCCATCGCCCACCGCAGCAGCGGCACGGCAGCTTTCCAGGCCGGCATAATGGGCGCGCATGCGCGCCACGTTGTTGCCGCCGGCACAGGCCAGACGTGCCACCAGGCGCTCGGTCTCACCGGCATCGACACCGAGAAAATCGGCTATGCGCAGGTTTTGCTCGGCGCTGTTGACCGTGCACTGGCTCGGCTGCACCTCGCCCACCAGCAGGGCCTCGGCGAAAGGCCGACAGCCGGGGGTGCCGCAGGCGCCGCAGTTGGAATGGGGCAGAAGATCCTCCACCAACTCGATACGCGGGTCCTCATAGACCCAGAGCTTGCGGTTGGCCACCACCAGCACATAGGCCAGCAGACCACCCAGGACCAGCATAAACAGGGATGCAGCCGCGATGTGCTGCGGATTGAAGCCTAGTTCCACATCTTGTCTCCGGTGTTGGACAAAACTCGAAAAGCCGCTTCGGTTCTGTCGCGTTTTTTGTGCATCGCAGCGAGACTAGAGTAGACAGCAAGAATTTAGCAAAACAATTATTTCAATTTTTAATATTGTAAAATTAAATACTACAGCCGAAACCGCACCAGAAAAGGGCAAGCGATGGCAAATCCAAGTCAAATTTATTACAAGCAGAAACGCCTGCAGCAGCTCCGCGCCTTCTGCCGGGCCGCCCAGACCGGCAGCATCAGCGAGGCAGCGGAACTGCTGTTCCTCAGCCAGCCGACGGTGTCTCTGCAGATTCAGGCCCTGGAACGGGAGATGAACCTGACCCTGTTCGAGCGCCGCGGCCCCAAGATCAAGCTTACCCCCCAGGCCCAGGTCCTCTACCAACTGGCCCAGCCCCTGGTGGAAGGCATCGACAAGCTGGAAGAGACCTTTGCCGCCCATACCGGCAAGCTGGAAAGCGGCAACCTGAACATAGCCGCCGGCGAATCCACCATCCTCTACATCCTGCCCGGGCCGATCCAGCGCTTTGCCAGCGAATATCCCGGCATCAGCATCCAGCTGCACAATGTCACCGGCCGCGATGGCATGGCCATGCTGCGCGCCGACGAGGCGGACTTTGCCGTCGGCTCCATGATCGATGTGCCCGATGACATCACCTACCGGCCCAGCCTTTTTTACCGGCCTACCCTCATCGCCCCCCTCGGTCATCCCCTGGGTGACATGACGGAACTCAGCCTGGCGGAGATCGCCAGCTATGGGCTGATTCTGCCGCCCCGCCACCTGGCCACCTGGCGCATCGTCGAGATGGGCTTTGCCAAGCATAACCTCAGTTTCAAGGTCGCCCTGGAGGCCGGCGGCTGGGAGATCATCAAGAAATACGTCGAGCTGGGGATGGGCATCTCCATCGTCACCGGGGTCTGCCTCACTGGCGAGGAGCGCCTGATCCAGCGCCCGCTGGACGAGTTCTTCCCCACCCGCGGTTACGGCGTGGTGGTGCGCAAGGGCAAATACCTCTCACCCCAGGCCCAGCGCTTCATCGACATGATGGACCCGGAGTTTTTCCGCCTCACCGAGCATTTGCCACCCAAGCGGCTGGAAGCCTGACACGGAATTCAGATGGACGCAGAGGGCGCGGACGACTGCAGGGATGCAGGAGGTAGAACGAAGCAGGAGGCCAGAGTCGAGAAGCGCAGAGCACGCGGAGGATTAAAATTAACTACTTAATCCTACACACTTTTTAGGTGAGAGGACCAGGTTAAGAGGTGATCTTCGCAGTCCCCTCTCCCCAACCCCTCTCCCCAAAGGGGCGAGGGGCTTAATGGCCTGAGC
>JADGBD010000096.1 GCA_015231665.1 Gammaproteobacteria bacterium | reverse complement strand
ACACTCGCACATCCCTGTGCAGCGGAATCCGGGGTTGCCGTTAGACATGGCTACCTGGCTACACCTCCGAGCCGGCCTGTTGGCAAGCTCAATGGACTCTGCGATCTCCGCGCTTCTCCGCGATCTCTGTGTCCCTTTTTCCGGCTGCACCAGGTCAAGCAGGCCAAGTTAGATAGGGATGGGCAAGGACTCCACCTCATGACTGAGGCCGTAGGTGATTTCAAAGGGCAGGCGCAGGCGCTGGCCGGCCTGACGGAACACCAGACTGCCCTTGCGCCGCTGCTGCTTCCAGACGATGCGGTAGCGATTTTGCGAGCCTGAGGCGACGTTGAAGCGAATCTTCACCGAACGGCTGACCCGCTCATTGACCTCGAAGCCCATGCCCTTGCGCAGACTTTTGGCGATGCCCGCCTCAAGCAGACCGAAAATCTTCTGCTCCAGCATGTATTCGGTCTCGCTGCTACGGTGCAGGGAAAGCTCGTTACCGGCGCAACAGCTGAATTCGTGCTCCGAGCTCATGACATCGCTACCCTCGCGGTTATCCAGCGGTATCTCCTCGGTGGTGACTATGACGCTGGTATCCGCGCCCTGTTCCAGCTCTATGCCCTCGATCTGCGGTTGCTCTGCGCGCGACTTGCCGAACAGAATCAGAAACAGCGGCGCCAGCAGAACTGTCACTCCGCCAACAATGAGAAAGGGAATCAGAGGCATGGGGTCTTCTCCGTTGAATCAAACATAAGCCGGAAGCAGAAAGGACGCAGAGCGCGCAAAGCAGCGCAGAGATCGCTGAGTTACAGGGGTGCTCTTGGGAGAAAAATTCTACCCTCTGCGTCCTAGGAGCCTGTCGGATTTAGGATGCTCCTACTGCGCCGGTGGGAAGATCGGCTCAAATTTCCCCGATTTTTCGTTGCGTAGGCCCACTATGCGCCTCAAAATCGTGAAAATTTGCGCTCGCTCTCCCACCTTGCTCGCTACGGGCACCTAAACCCGACAGGCTCCTAGGGTTCTTATTTCTATTCAAGAGGTTACTGGTCCAAAATTAGCCAGCTCAGCCCTCGCTAAAAAACTTGCGGATTTCCTTTTCAATCATCGCCATGGGCACCATGCTGGGCTTGCGCACAATCTCGATGCTGACCTTGGCGCCGCTGACGGCGTATTTACCCTGAACCTCCCCCAGCAGGGTCTTGCCGGCAAACTGGCCGGCATGGCCGTCGCCCTGGAACTGGCCGCCGTGCTTGCGCAAGGCCTGCTCCACCCGGGCGAGCATCTGCTCGATTTCCCCCTGAACCGCCAACTGGATCATGCGCCAAGACCGCGCGATCAGGAGCCCAGCATGGATTCGCCGAGCTGTCCCCAGTAGTCGGGAGGCAACTCGCTGGCCAGCTTGAGGGCACCCTCGGCACCGGCGTAGGCAATGTCTTCAACCCGGTTGACGCGAATGTCACCATAGTCGCTGAGGGCATTGGCGATCATCTGATCCAGCCCGCGAATCGCCGAACCACCCCCAGCAAGGATAATATTCTGCAGGGCAGCCTCCTGGTCCGCCGGATCGAAGCCGACCACCAGTTGCTCGATGGCTTCGATGATCTCCGGCACTATCGCCTGGCAGGCGTAACCCAGTTCCTCGGTGACATCCACCACCACCGGCCGACCCTCTTCGCGCAGGGTGACCTCCACCCGCTCGGCCGCCGGGCCGACATAGCCATAGCGCTCCTTGATCTGCTTGCACACCGCCTTGGTCAGTTGCAAGCCGGGGTAGCGCAGGTGAATCGCGCTCATGAACAATTGATCGATGTAATCCCCGGCCTTGGTGTTGCTGGCCTGATCGTCGGTCTGCGGCAGACGGCCCTTGAGGGCGCAGAGATCGGTGGTGCCGGCGCCAATATCGATGACGATGCTGTTGACCAGCTTGTCCAGCTTGTAGGCGACAAGAAAGGGCTCGGATACCACTAGGGCGACATCCAGGCTCTCCTTGGCCAGGGCCAACAGCAGAGCCTTGTTCACCTTGCTGGCATTGGCCGGCACGCCAATGATGGCGCAGACCCGATCACCCTCCTGGGGCTGACCCTGCTCGACAGCGTAGGCAATGAGCTTGCGCGCGGCATCCCGCTGCATGTCGCCGGTTTCCTTGAGCACCCCATCCTTGAGGGGAAAGTCCACCTCAAGAAAACTCTTGCCCAGGGCCTCATCCCCGACCACGTGGGTCGAGCCGAGCAATTTGACGCCGATCAAGTCTTTGGGATAGGCCACCGCCGAATCAAACAGGGTGCGCACACCACGACTGCTGACCACCGCGCTGCGCGAGGTACCCAGGTCGATTCCAAGAAGAAGATCTTTTTCGCTCATTACAGCCTTTTCCCCTGCATCAGTGATGATTGCGGCAGACGTGCCGAGGCCCGCATCTTAGCACTTTTCCGCCTGGTTCCCGGGGCGAGGATTGGGCTTGGGCTTGGGCTCGGTCTGTGGCGTGGGGCAGAACCAGCCAAAGGCGCCGCGCAACAGGCGGGCGCTGTCATCCAGCCCGTACTTGATCCCCAGCAGGCTGTAACGGCCGGTGGCCGCCACCCCATTGAGGGCCAGGCGGCCACTGCTGACCACCCCATGCAGGGTGCCGCAGACGATTTCCGCCGCACCGGTCACCAGATGGCGTGCGCCCATGCCGATCTCCGCCACCGGCGTGGTCGCGGCATTCACCGCTACCAGTGAGCGGGTTTTGCCTGCAGCACTGGTCCCATCTCGGGGCTCGACCTTGGGTTTGCGCCGGAGCAGTGAGCTGACCTGGGCCTTGACCTTGGCGGCCTGGGTTTGAACCTGCGCTTGCGCTTGGGTTTGAACTTGGCCTTGAGCTTGGGTTTGGCCTGTAGGCTCAGCCGTTTCGGCCTTGGCCTGTCGATCCTGCGCCGGGGCATTGAGCTTGCGGCCCAAAATCGCAGCGGCGGCCTCTTGCTGCTGCTGATTCTGATCAGGCGCCACCGCCCCTGGGACGCCGCCCAGCAAGGGATGCAGGGGTTTCGCCTGGCGCTGCTGCCAGGGCAGTTGCTCGGTCGCCTTGGCCTGGGCCGCCGCCGCTGGCCGGGTGGCGGCGGCGATCTTGTCGCTCGCCTCCACCCGCCAGACCTGGGGGTCGACTTGGGGAGAACCGGCCTGGGCCGATGCCCTGTTGTCACTCGTACTCATGGGCAATGCCTCCCGTTGCACCGACTCAGGTGGTGGCGCCGATCTGGCTCCAGTATTCCGGAGGCAGTTCACGCGCCAGTTTCAGGGCGCCATCGCAGCCCGCATAGACCACGTCCTTGACGCAGCTGACATTGATGTCGCCGTAGTCGCTCAGGCCATTGGCCACCACCTGGGCCAAACCGGCGATCTTGGAGCCGCCGCCGGCGAGGATGATGTTCTGCAGGGCCTCGGGCTGATCCATGGGATCGAAGCCGGCGATGAGCTTTTCCGTGTACTCAAGAATCTCCGGAACTATGGACTCACAGGCCATGCGCACCTCTTCGGTGATATCCACCACCACCGGCTTGCCGCCCTCGCGCAGGGTCACTTCCACCGGCTGCTCGGGCTTGCCGACAAAGGCGTGGGCTTCCTTGATTTCCTTGACCAGACGCTTGGTCAGCTTGGCGCCGGGATAGCGGCTGGAAATGGCCTTGGTCAGCAAACCATCGATGAAATCACCGGCCTTGGTGATGCTGGTCTGATCATCGGAACGGGGAATGCCACCCTTGAGGCCGCAGATATCTACCGTGCCTGCACCCACATCAATGACGATGCTGTTGATCAGCTTTTCCAGACCAAAGGCAACGAGGAAGGGCTCGGAGGTAACCATGGCCACGTCCACCATGTCACGCACCAGTTCCAGCACCCGTGACTGATTGACCCCGCTGGCATCGGCAGGCACGCCGATGATGGCGCAGACCCGCTCGCCCTCGTTGGGCTCGGCACGGGCAATGGCATATTCCAGCAGTTTGCGCGCGGTATCCTGGTCGTGGTCGCCGGATTCCTTGAGGACGCCGTCTTCCAGGGGATAGTGCAGGTCCAGATAATTCTTGTCGATGGCCTCATCGCCTACCGCATAGGTGCTGCCCAGCAGGCGCACGCCAATGACGTCGCGGGGAAAGCCAACCACCGAGTCAAAGGTCACCCTGGCGCCCCGACTGGACACCACCGAGGTGCGCGACGTACCCAAATCTATACCAATCAACAAATCGTGTTTTTCCATCGAACTCTCCGCCCTTGATAAATGAATGTTTCTAGATGTTTACTGCAATGGTTCCAACCTGACCAAGTAACTACCACCTGCCCTCAGCCTATGCACTCAGGATTCCTCTTTGGCCGGCTCTTCCGCCTTCTTGCGCTTGAACAGGGAGGCCATTTTACCCATCAGCGCGTTGGTGTCCTCGGCGCAGTATTTGACCCCCAGGACCGCATAGCGGCCTGATTTGGCGACACTGCTCAGGCCGCTGCCGATGGTACCGGCCACCCCGGCAAACAGCGATTCCACCGGCACTTCCTGACGGTTGCTGACTGGAATCTCCGGCGTGTGTATTGCACGAGCCTTGGCCGCCTCGATCTGTCGCGCCACCAAGGGCACCGGCCGGGTCGCCTCGACATTATCCAACACACTGGCAAACTCCGGATGATCATCCGGATTGAATTCTTCATCTTCCGCAAGCAGCGGCTTGTCTTCTGCTCCACTCATGTCAGTTCGATTCTCCGGTTGGATTTTGTTCATCACCACGGGCGCCACCGTGCGCAATTCCTCATCCAGACTCTCCACCGCCGTGGAGAGCTGATCAAGGGAGTGCTCCAGTCCCTGATCATCCAGGGCAGACTCCAGATAACGCCAGCTGGATTTGTCATGCATTACCGCGGCCTCCTCGGGACCTGCCTCTGCCTCTTCGTCCTGATCCATACCCAGCCACTCGATCTCGGTCACCTGGCCGTCAGGCCACTCCGCGGTGGCGCGCAGGGACTCGGCCTCAGACTGGGCCCCGTCTTCGGCCAACTCAGGTTCAGGTTCAGGCGCGGGCAAGACTTCAGCAGCGGGAGTGGAGACTTCAAGGTCCTGCTCTGCAATGGGCTGCGCAATCGGGGCTGCTACAGGCTCGGCCAGCGCCTGCTCCGCCGGCTGGACAGGCTCATGCTGGTGTGACTGAGCCGGCTCTGGCTCGACTATCGGCGCCGGTTCTGCGCTTGCTTCTGCAATGGGCTCTGCCATAGGCTCTGCACTAGTCTCTGGCGCCATTTCAACCGGAGCTTCAGCCTGCGCTTCGACCTGATCTTCCATCAGCGGGGGAGCAGAGGGTATCTCGGCCGGCTGAAGCACCTCGACGGCCAGAGCCTGATCCAGCACCGGCAATTCCGGCTCGATCTCAGCTTGCGGCTGGGGTTGGGCAGCCTGATTGATCTGCTGAACGCTGCGCGGGATCAGCCCGGGCCAGAGTTCCGCCGGAGTCGCCACACCCAGACCCCGGTGTTTGGCGTGGGCGGCATTGAGCACGCTCTTGTCAGCGCCAAGGCCACTGGTCTTGACCCCAGTGCTGCCTGACTGCCAGACCACACCGACAGACTCAAAGCGGCGGCAAGGCGCACGACTACGGGCCATGGCAGCAGAGGCCAGCGCCTCGGGGTCGGCCTCTGTAGCTACGACGAATGGGGATGCCTGTTCAGGCTTGGCTAGCTCTGCTGCCGACTCATCGGCTGGCTTGGCCACGGATTCCATTGAGAGCTCAATTGGCGGCTCAACTGGCAGCTCCGCCTGGGGCTCTGGCTCAACTGCCGGGGCGGTTTTGGCTTTGGCAGCAGCAACCTTGACTGGCGCCTTTTTCGCCCGGAGCTTGCGCGCTGGGGTGCTTACCTCGGCCGGAAGAGTTGCATCCGCGGCCTGTTTGACCTCGGGCTCAGGACCAGGCTTGGCCGCAGCCTTGCCAGCGGCCGGTTTGGCGCTGCGGGGGCTAACTCTGGCCGGTCGCGTCGGAGCTTTGGTCGCTGGCTTGGCTTGATCTGCAGCCTGAGAATGGACCTGAGGTTTCGGCTCTGCCGCGGGGGTAGGCTCAGGCGCTACGATGGCCTGCGCACCACCCCAAGGGTTGGCTAACTGATCAGCTTGTTTTGGCTTGTTGCCTGTTGCCGTCACCTGGATTCTCCACTGGTCCGGTATCTATCGGTTCTTTAGCGGATCGCCTGGGGCGCCCCTGATTATTGTTTGATCGTCATGTAAAGGGCGCGGCCGTTACGCTCCAGCAGCAGCAACACCCCCTGATTGAGGTTGGCGGCATTGATCGCCCGCTCCAGCTCGTCCAGGCTGTTGACTGCCACCCCATTGATGCGCTTGATGATATCGCCTTTTTGCAGGGCATACTGCGCGGCCAGGGAGAGGCGGTCGACATCATTGACGTAGGTCCCCTTCTTGCCGAGCAGTTCAGGCTTTTTCGCCAGCAAGGCCGGGGTGATCGGCTTGAGTTCCATGCCAATCCAGAGCAATTCGGTGATCGCCCCGGGGTTCTGGATCGGTGCGGCGGCGTTGGTTTGTGCCATGGGCTGGATCTGACCGGTCAGGGTCAGGCCGAGATTGAGTCGCTCCTTGCCCCGATAAACCCCCAACCTCAGGTTGTCGCCCACGGTGTAATCCGCCGCACGCTGGAGCAGCTCCTGCGGGGTCAGCACCCAGCGACCGTTGAGCTTGAAGACAATGTCGCCCGCCTTCAGACCGGCCTGATCCGCCGCGGTGTCAGGATAGACCGTGGCGATGAAGGCGCCGTCGCTGACTTGGGCATTGAGCTGGCTCACCAGCAGGGGGTCCAGGGGTTCCAGTACCGCGCCCTCGAAATACAGCTGGGAGTTGACCGCTGCCACCGGCTGCGCCATCGGCATCTGCTGGGTCATGGCCAGCGCCGGGGGCTGGAACCCAGACTGGGGCTGCGACATGGCCGCTGGGGCTTGCATCTGGCCCAGTCCCTGACCGACACCCTGGCCAGCGCCTTGGCCTGCGCCGATGATCTGATGGCAGGTGGCGCAGGCCATGCGGTCGCGGCCGTCATTGTGATTAGCCGGCGGCATGGCATTGGGCCTGATCGGCGGCCCCTGAGGTGCTGCCACCACCATCGCCGCGGGCAACAACTGCCCCTGCCACTTGCCGCCGCCGTTGATCGCATGACAGCTCTCACAGGCCACCTTGCCGCGACCATCACGCTTGTGGTTGCCCGGAATCGGCGCATTGGGCTGAATCGGCGGACCCTGCTGGGCGGCTACCGGCTGCATTTGCAGGCCCATGCCCGCGCCCATGGGATTCTGCTGATTGATCGGCAAGGGATTGAGCATCTGCATGGCATTGCCC
>JADGBD010000095.1:820-7489 GCA_015231665.1 Gammaproteobacteria bacterium | reverse complement strand
CAGCCGCCAGCCGCGCTGCAGGTAGTCGATCAACTCGCTCACCAGCACCGAGGGGTTGCGCGGGCTGTTGTCACGCTGGCTGTTGCCGACGTAGCTGATGTAGAGCCGCTCCCGCGCCGACAGCAGGGCTTCGAGAAACAGGTAGCGATCATCCAGCCGGCGCGAGCGGTCGCTGGCCAGGGGCAGCTGCGCCATCAGGTCGAAGCCGAGAGGATCATCGCGGCGGGGGAACTGGCCATCGTTCATCCCCAGCAGGCAGATGACCCGGAAGGGAATGCTGCGCATGGGCACCATGTTGCAGAAGGTCACCCCGCCGACCATGAAGCGCTGGGCGCCCTGACTGCTGGCCAGGGCCTGGTTGAGCTCGGCGCGGATCAGATGCAGCGACAGGGGCTGGTCAAAGCCGCTTTGCTGGCAGCGCTGGGCCAGATCAACCAGCGCATTGCGCACCCGCTGCAGCAGCTCGGCCTCATCGGGGTTCGGGCGGAAAAAGGCCGCCAGCAGGCGATTGATCCGCTCGACCCAGGCCTGCGCCGGCAGCGGCCGGGCCAGCTCGCGGCGCCAATGGTCCAGCTGGCGCAGCAGCTCGGCGAGGTTGCCGAGCCATTCGGCCTCGGCCCCTTCGATATCGGCATAGGCCAGCACCCCCTCGTAGAGCTGGCCCTGCGGGGCCAGGGCGTAGCCGAAGAAGAGCTGCTGCAGCCCGGCTTCCCAGCTGTTGGCCTGGGTTGCCGGCAGGCCCAGCTCGGCGCGCATCTGGCCATCCTTGCCCCAGCGGATGGCGGTCTCCTGCACCCAGCGGCGGATGCGTTCCAGCCCCGCGCCATCTATGCCGAAGCGCGCGGCCAGGGCCGGCAGTTCCAGCAGGGAGAGCACCGCCGAGGCCTCGAAGCGGGATTCGGGCAGGCGCAGCAGTTGCTCCAGGCCGCGCAGCAGGGGGGCATCCAGCGGCGGCAGATCGGCAATCGACCAGGGGATATGGCGCTCGCCGCTGGCATTGCCGAACACCGCCTCGATCCAGGGAGCGTAGCTGGCGATGTCCGGCGCCATCACCACCAGCTGGCGCGGCTCCAGGTCATCCAGCTCATCGAAACAGGCGCGCAGCTGATCGTGCAGCACCTGCACCTCGCGCATGGGGCTGTGGCAGGCATGAATCTGAACCGAGCGATCTGCCGGATCGATCAGGCTGCGCTCAGCGAGCAGGCCGCTGCTGCGATCCTGCAGCTGGAGGATGTCGCCCTGCAGCTGCTGCAGCAGGTTCGCCCCGGCCGGCTCGGCGAACAGCTGAGCCTCCGCGGCACCGGCCTCCAGCAGCTGATCCAGCAGCGCCTGACCGACCTGGCCCATGCTCGCCAGCAGGGGATTGCCCACGTCCAGCAGCGCGCTCTGATCCTGCTGACCCTGGCGCCGCCAGCGCGCGCGCCGGCGCGCCTGGCCCTTGTCATCCTGGATATCGGCCCAGTATTCGGCACAGGGGTTGAGCAGGTAGAGACAGACCTCGGCATGCTCGGCGAGCACCTCCAGCACCTTCAGATACACCGGCGCCAGGGCAGAAAGGCCGAACACCGATACCCGCTCGGGAAGTTTTTCGCGTATTAACTCGGCAGGCGCCGCGCTGGCCTGCTGGAGAAAGCGCTGATAGAGCGCGGCACGATGCTCGCCGGGAGTGCGCGCCACCAGCGCGCGCCAAAGCAGGGCCTGCCAGGCGGCATCGGCCTGGCTGGGCAGGGAACCCTGCTGCCAATCGAGCAGCATCTGCGGCCGATACACCAGGTATTGATCGAACAGATCGGCAATCCGCCCGCACAGCTGGTAGCGGCGGATTTCCTCATCCGCCACATCCAGATACTGGCGCAGACCAAGGAACTGCGGCTGGGGCAGCAGCGCCGGCAAAATCGCCATCAGCTGCCAGCGCAGGCTTTGCTTGTCATAGGTGCCCAGGTCCAAATCCTGGCCCAGCCAGACCTGTTGCATCCGCCAGGCAAAGCTGGCCGGCAGGGGAAACTCCAGATTGGCGGCAATGCCACCAGCCAGGGCAAGCTGCTGGCTGAGCCAGCGCGCCATGCCCGGGTTCTGCACCAGGATGATCTCGCTGGCAAGCGGGTCCCGCAGCGGCCGCTGCAGGCGCTCAAGCAAGGCCTGCACCAGGCGTTCCATGCGATTGCTGTGGATGGTTTGCAACATCTAGGGTTCTCTTTTACGGTTTGGACGCAGAGGACGCTGAGAAGCGCAGAGCACGCAGAGGTTGGATCTTTCTGCTCAGGTAATTCCTTACCCCAACCCCTCTCCCCAAAGGGGCGAGGGGCTTAATCTTCTCACACGAGCATCTATAAAACTCTGCGATCTCCGCGCTTCTCCGCGACCTCTGCGTCCTTTTTTGTTTCCAGCTTCCTGCCCCATCCTTCGGCCATTTTCTGTAACATTGGCGCCCCTGTCGATAGCCTATCGCCGTAACCGCCGAGGAGCCCAATGCACGATTTCACCCCTGGCCAGCGCTGGATCAGCGATGCCGAGCCCGAGCTGGGCCTGGGCCTGATCACCGAGGTTGACCAGCGCACCCTGAGCCTGAGCTTTCCTGCCTGCAACGAGACCCGCACCTACGCCCGCCGCGATCCGCCCCTGAGCCGGGTGCTGTTTGCCGCCGGCGAGAGCACCAGCGATTGCGATGGCCAGCGCATCCTCATCGAATCGGTGGAGTTTCACAAGGGCATGGCCTGCTACCTGGGCAGGGACGCGCAGGGGGCCGAGGTGCTGCTGCCGGAGACCCGGCTGGATCACCAGATTCGCCGCAACCGCCCGGCCGAGCGCCTGTTTGGCGGCCGCTATGATCGCAGCAGCCTGTTCGAGCTGCGCTATCTGAGCCATCGGCTGCATCATCGCCTCGCCCGTTCGCCCCTGCGCGGGCTCACCGGCGGGCGCACCAGCCTGATCCCGCACCAGCTCTACATCGCCCATGAGGTCTCCCGCCGCTTTGCCCCGCGGGTGCTGCTGGCGGACGAGGTGGGCCTGGGCAAGACCATAGAGGCGGGGATGATCCTGCACCAGCAGCTGCTCTGCGGCCGCGCCCGGCGGGTGCTGATTCTGGTGCCCGAGAGCCTGCTGCACCAGTGGCTGGTGGAGATGCTGCGGCGCTTCAACCTGCGCTTCAGCCTGTTCGACGAGGAGCGCTGCCAGGCCATCGAGGCCGATGGCGAGACCAGCAACCCCTTCCACGCCGAGCAACTCCTGCTCTGCAGCATCGACTTTCTCGCCCAGAGCCCGGAGCGCCTGAGCCAGGCCCTGGCCGGCGAATGGGACCTGCTGGTGGTGGACGAGGCCCATCATCTGCAGTGGTCGGAGACCGAGGCCAGCGCCGAGTACCGCTGCGTTGAGCAGCTGGCGGCGCAGACCGCCGGCCTGCTGCTGCTCACCGCCACCCCGGAACAGCTAGGCAAGGCCAGCCACTTCGCCCACCTGCGCCTGCTCGATCCCGACCGCTTTCACACCTACGCGGCCTTTGTTGCCGAGGAACAGGCCTACGCCCCCATCGCCCACTGCCTGCACGCCCTGCTGGAGAACGAACCCCTGAGCCCGGCGGACCGCGAGCTGCTCGCCTCCACCCTCAGCGAGGGCGACAACCGCCCCCTTCTTGACTGCCTGCTGGACAGCGCCAGCAGCGAGGCCGAGCGCCAGAGCGCACGTCAGGGGCTGATGGATCATCTGCTCGATCGCCACGGCACCGGCCGGGTACTGTTTCGCAACAGCCGCAGCGCTATCCAGGGCTTTCCCCAGCGCCAGCTGCAGCTCTACCCCCTGCCCCTGCCAGCGGCCTATGCCGAGGCGGCGCCCTCGCTGCACCCGGAGCGGGAGCATGCGGACTGGACCGGGTTCGACCCGCGCATTCCCTGGCTGATCGAGCTGCTGCAGCAACTGCGGCCGCAAAAGCTGCTGCTGATCACCGCCAGCGCCGCCACCGCCATCGAGCTGGCGGAAAGCCTGCGCCAGCGCAGCGGCCTGCACGCCGCCCTGTTTCACGAGGGCATGAGCCTGCTCGAGCGCGACCGCGCCGCCGCCTATTTTGCCGATGCCGAGCAGGGCAGCCGGCTGCTGATCTGCTCGGAGATCGGCAGCGAGGGGCGCAACTTCCAGTTCGCCCATCATCTGGTGCTGTTCGACCTGCCGCTCAACCCCGGCCTGCTGGAGCAGCGCATCGGCCGGCTCGATCGCATCGGCCAGCGCCACAGCATCCAGATTCACCTGCCCTGCCTGGAACAGAGCCCGCAGCAGCGCCTTGCCCTCTGGCACCACCAGGGCCTGGATGCCTTCGAGCACTCCAGCCCCGCCAGCCAGCTGGTGTTCGCCGAGCTGCGCGCGGAACTGGAGCCGGCCCTGCTCAGCGGCCAGGGGCTGGAGGCGCTCATCGCCAGATCCCGCGAGCGCCATCAGGCGTTGCGCGAACAGCTGCGCCGCGGCCGTGATCCCTTGCTGGAATACAACTCCTGCCGACCCCATCGCGCCGAGGATATCCTTCAGCAGGCCAAGTCCGAGCAGCAGCCGATCCAGCTGAGCAACTATCTGGAACAGCTGTTCGACGGCTACGACATCGACAGCGAGCCCCTCAGCGGCCAATCCTTCCTCCTGCGCCCCGGCACCCGCACCCCCGAGGGCCTGTTTCCCGGTCTGGGCGAGGACGGCCTGGCCTGCACCAGCGACCGCGCCACCGCCCTGGCCAACGAGGAGCTGGCCTACCTGAGCTGGGAGCACCCCCTGGTGACCGCGGCGATGGAGGCCCTAGCCGCCAGCGAGCTGGGCAACAGCAGCATCTGCAGCCTGGAACAGGCCGGCCTCAAACCCGGCAGCCTGCTGCTGGAATGCGTCTTCCTCCTCCAGACCAGCGCCGACAGCCGCCTGCAGGCCAACCGCTATCTGCCGCCCACGCCTTTGCGTCTGCTCCTCGATCAGCAGGGCCGCAGCCTGGGCAAGCAGCTGACCCTGGAGCTGATTGCGGAAAAACGCAAGGCCGTCAGCCGCGAACAGGCCCGCCAGCTGATCAAGGCCTGCATCCCCCTGCTCAAGCCCCTGCTCGAAGCCGCCGAGCGCGCCCTGCAGCAGCAAACCCCCAGGCTCATCGCCGAGGCCCGCGCCCAGGCGCAGCAGACCCTGGGCAGCGAGATCGACCGCCTGCGCGCCCTGCAGCAGACCAACCCCAATGTGCGCAACGCCGAGATCGACTTCTTCCGCGATGAACTGGCCCAGGTCAGCCAGGCCATAGACAACGCCGAGCTGCACCTGGATGCTTTGCGTCTGCTGGTGGCAGTGTAAGAATGAAAATCCCTGGCAACTCAGCGAGAAAGCGCTGGCTGAGCGGAGTCGAAGCCAGCCGCCGCTCGCTTCGACTTCGCTCAGCGAACGGCGTCAGAGTTGTAGCCCGGATAAAGTGTAACGGAATCCGGGATTGCCGCAGGGCGTGGCCTCCCCGGATTCCGCTTCGCTGCATCCAGGCTACGGGGCTGGTAACGGTGTCAATTGGGAGCGCAGGCGGCTCGCCTGCACAGGCGGGCCATCTGTGGTAGGGTTGGCGCCTCTTCACTCAGCGAATCCGGAACATGCGCCGACTTTGGTTACTCTGCCTGTTGCTTGTGCTCACCGCCTGTAGCGGGCCCAAGGAAAAGCCCAGCATCAGCCTGTATCTGGCGATCCAGCGCGGCGATCTGAATCAGATCGAGCGGCATATCGCCTGGAATGCCGATCTCAACGCCCCCCTGCCCGATGGCCTGCCGCCGCTGCACATGGCCGCTGCCGCGGGCCGGGTCGCCATCAGCCGGCTGCTGATCGAACGCGGTGCCGACGCCAATGGCCTGGACACCCAATCCAAGACGCCGCTGTATCGCGCCCTCGAACGAGGCCGCACCCAGGTCGCCGAGCAACTGCTCAAGCAAGGGGCGAAGCTGGACGCCGCCGAACTGCTGCGCCAGCTGCTGCAGGCCCAAACCCTGGATCGCGATGTGGTGGCCTTTCTGCAGAATCAGGGCGCCAACCTCAACCAGCTTCATCAGGGCCGCAGCCTACTTGGTGACGCCATTCGCCTGAATAACCTGCAGCTGTGCAAGCTGCTGATTCGTGCCGGCGCCGATGTCAACCTGGCCGAGACCACAGGCACCAGCCCGCTGCAATTAGCGACTGCGAGCGGCAATGCGGATATCATCCGCCTGCTCCAGCAGCAGGGCGCCAAACAGCTGGCCAACTAATCCCCTTTGATTGAAAAGAGAACCCCATGGCATCGACACCGGAAGAACTGACCATCAGCTACAGCGAAGCAGGCGAGGAAATCGTCAAGGAACTGGACAAAGTCATCCTCAGCCGCGGCGCCTGGACCACCATCCTCTACCGCTATCAGGAACTGGAACGCGGCAAGAACGCAATGAGCGGCGACCGCTACAGCATCCGCCGCTACCAAAAACGCAACGGCGAATACCTGCCCAAGGCCAAGTTCAACATCTCCAGCAAAGACCAGGCAAAAGCCATAGTCGAAGCCCTCAGCGGCTGGATCAAGGATTAGGCTGCCCCCAAATAGGACGCAGAGGTCGCTAAGAAGCGCAGAGAACGCAGCGCGTTAAATTGGCTCTGTCTGCATTAGCTGTTGGTCTTTGCGTAGGATGGAATAGCGAAGCGTATTCCACCTTGTTGAGG
>JADGBD010000095.1:0-785 GCA_015231665.1 Gammaproteobacteria bacterium | reverse complement strand
TCACATCATTGCAGGCCTATTGGGCGCCTATCCCACCCTAGGTAAGACCCCGCCATGAAACTCAACCACTGGCTGCACCGCCTTGTCCGGCCGCTGTTTCCCGCCACCTGCATCCTCTGCGGCGCGGCGGGCGAGGGCGACAAGGACATCTGCAGCGAATGCCTCGCCGACCTGCCCTGGATAGGTCACTGCTGCCAGCTCTGCGCCCTGCCCCTGCAGCAAGAGGGCATCTGCGGTGCCTGTCTGCAGCAACCGCCGGCCTTCGACCGCTGCATCAGCCCCCTGCTCTACCAAGGCCCGGTGCCGGGGCTGATCACCGGCCTGAAATTCCACCACCGCCTGGCCAATGCCCGCCTGCTCGCCTGGCTCATGCTCCAGCGTCTGCAGCAGGAAGAAGATGCGCCCGAACTGATCCTGCCCATCCCCCTCCACCCCCAGCGCCTGCGCGAGCGCGGCTACAACCAATCCCTGGAAATCGCCCGGCCGCTGGCTCAACAACTGTGCATAGGCCTCTCTCTCCACCACTGCGCCCGCAGCCGCGCCACCAGCGCCCAATCGGAACTACCGAAAAAGCAGCGGCAAAAAAACCTGCGCAACGCCTTCGTCCTGCAAAAATCCCTACCCGCCGGCCACATCGCCCTGCTCGACGACGTAGTCACCACCGGCAGCACAGTCAACGAACTGGCCCGGCTGCTGAAAAAATCCGGCGTGGAACGGGTGGACGTCTGGGCAGTAGCGCGCACGCCTTGACCCGGCAAAGCCAGAGCCAAAGCCGGATCGCAAAG
>JADGBD010000094.1:2672-7510 GCA_015231665.1 Gammaproteobacteria bacterium | reverse complement strand
CTCTGTTAGCTACCGCACAGACAGCCGCTGATATATGCGTGAGACTTATCTTTTGTTTGCCAGTGGATGCCAAGCGACATCCGCTCATAAATCACCACCACAAAGCGGGAATACAGCCATGGTCTCGCATCTTTCTTGGGGTGACGTTCAAATTTTCCGCTCCACTCATAGGCCGAGGCGGCATAGGTCAGGCTTGGCTTCTGAATATTCAGCAGCATGGCATTGAAGGGAGCGAAATTGCGCAGGCGGGATGCAAAATCCAGCAGGTCGGTGTAGTGCTGGCTTTTCGTGTAGTAAGCGTCCCAGTAGTTGGATTTCTAAAGCTCGCTGCTGATTTCGATGACTATGCCGGAGACCTCATCAAAATGAGCGGCTGCACGTTTTACCGCTTACGGGTTGGAGGTTACCGTGCCATTCTGGAGCTACGCGAACAGCGTCTGGTGTTGATGACCTTGAAAATTGGGCCAAGGGGAGATGTATATAAATGACGACACAGATTATTGAACGGGCAGGCCAGCCGGAATATGCAGTTGTGCCCTGGGCTGAGTATCAGGTACTGAAAGATGATGCAGAGTCTTTTCATGAACTTGCCAGTGCGGCACGGCTATCTAGCGCCATAGACGCAGGCGAAGAAACCTACCCAGACAGTCTGGTAGAACGTCTGCTCTCGGGCGAGAACCCCATCACAGTCTGGCGAGAATACCGGGGGTTAAGCTGCGCAGCCTTGGCCGATACCCTGGGTATTTCATCCAGCATCCTTGCGCAAATTGAGAACGGCAAGGGCGAGTTGACCCCGCCCCAGCAAAAAGCCATGGCAAAAGCCCTGAACGTTGACCTGGACCTACTGGCCTGATCCAAAGTTTGCCTGTAGCCCTGATGCAAAGCAGCTGAACCCGGGAATGGTCAGATGCCAGTATCCTGTCTTTTCCTTGCCTGCCGTGGTGCAATGCCAGCTTCACCTGCTACGTAGGTTCTTGCAAAGCCAGGCGGCTGGCTTCGGCTCCGCTCAGCCAGCGCTTTCTCGCTAAGTTGACGACATTGGGGCCAGAGGCCGTAACGGGCCTGATTCGAGATCAGGTGAACTCGCAAGAGTTCCGTGGGTTCAAATCCACCCCACTTCATCCCTTCTGCTGCTTGCTCTTCGCCCTGCTCTGGGCACTTTGCCTACGCCTTGGCTTTCGGTTAGCGGTCCGGAAGCAGGCATGGTATTGGTTCTGCCACGCACTCTGCTTATCCGGCAACTGCAGAGTCATATGCCAACAAATCCCAACAGACCTTGATCCATTATTATCGCATTGACGCGAATCATCTATCATTATCCAAAGATAAGGCCATACGAGCTCCTGACGGTCATGATCGATACCACCGGACCCGACACTCACATCCCTCAACACCAGAAAGCCGGACGAGACGCCTCCATACGCCAAGAGCATCCACTGACCGATGCGTTCACCCAAGGTCGACTGCAGCATTGGGTCGACATTGAGGTGCATCAACTGGGTGCAGGCATCTATCAGGGGGCCTGCACCACGCTCAGTTCCGGGCGCATGCACCTGGTACATGAACAGCAAAACCGCCTGATACACAAGACTGGCGCACTGCAAAAAAACCGCTGCACCATCTCCTTTGCCTTGGGCAGAGACCCCCTCAAGCGGTTTTCCCATTTTCTGGAGCCCGCGCCCGTGACCTTTCTGCTGCCCGATAGCTCAGAACTGGACATTCTGGTTCCTGCCCAGGTCGATACCCTCTATCTGTGCCTGGAACAGGATCGGTTGATGGCCGGCGCCCGCAAACTGAACCCCCGCTTTTGGGAACGTCCTCCGCAGGGGCTGCAAGCGTTCAACACCCCCGAGACCGGCCGATTGGTAGCTGGGCTGATGAGCCTGCTCAGCCTCGAGGCAGCAGATGTCTTATCGGCACAGACAGAACGCCTGCTGATGGACTCGGTGCTCCTTGCCCTAGATCAGGCCACCGAGGTGCAGTGCAGCGAGGCATTGGAATCCAAGGCCCACCACCGAGCCATGCAACGGGTAAACGCGGCTCGTGAGTATATTGATGCCAGCATCCAGGAAGGACAGGTACCCTCCATGGTCGATCTCTGCGCCCACACATACTCCTCGGCGCGCACCTTGCAGTATGCCTTTCGTAAGGTCATGCAGATGACCCCGGTGACCTACCTGCGCATCCTGCGCCTGAACAAGGTCCGCAGCACACTGAACACAGCCGACACGGCTGAAACAACGGTGACCCAGATGGCCACCCGCTGGGGCTTCCTCCACTTGGGCGAGTTTGCCCGTGACTACCAGCGCCTGTTTGGCGAGCGCCCATCCGAAACCCTGGCTCGTTCAAGCGCCCGCAAGCTGGCTTGATACTCGCTTTACCCTTCTTCTTCACCTCAAGGGCCCCTGTGCTCTGGCTGCAAGGGGCGCATCGGAAAAAATCGCATCCCCGGTGCATTTTTGCGCAAATCCGATAGTCACCTCGCGTTGCGCTGTTTAGCATTGATTATGATCAATTTAGGCCAGAGGTACCCCAACCTCTGTTTCTGAACCCATCCGAATCGGTTGAACCGCAGGACTGTATCCATGGCAACAGCAGATTTCGTCAAGCAACTCTATACCAACCTCCTTGGCCGTGCAGCCGAGCCCGCAGGCCTGGCCCACTGGGAAGCACAAATTGACACAGGTGCCCTGAGCTCTGCCCAGGTCACCCAAAGCTTCCTCGACAGCCCAGAATTCTCCGGCGTGGTCACCCCTGTTGCCCTGCTCTACTACACCACCTTCAACCGCATCCCTGATGCTTCAGGTCTAGCCTTCTGGATGCAGGCCTACCAAAGCGGCACCAGCATGGCCGAAATTGCCCAGGGCTTTGTCAACTCCAATGAATTCAAAGATATCTACGCCAGCGATAAAAGTAACGCGGACTATGTCACCGCCCTCTACCGCAATGTGTTCGATCGCGAGCCCGATACTGAAGGTGAAGCCTACTGGCTGGGCAAACTCAACAGCGGTGAAATGACCCGCGCTGAAGTGCTGTCTGGCTTCTCTGGTTCCAAGGAACAAGCGGATGCTAAAGGTGCCGATGTCAAGGTCATCGTCCAATACCACGGCATACTTGGCCAGACACCCACCCAGGCGCAGGTCGATGCCGGCAAGGGTGCCGATCCCCTGGCCTTGATCATCAGCCTCTATGGCAGCCCGGCCTACCAGGGTGTGGATGTCCCGGGTCTCGGCAAACTCATCGACGGCTACATCAAGGGCGCCACCCTGTTTGCCGATGCCAATGGCGATGGCGTTTGGAACGAAGGCGAGTTCAAGACCACCACCGATGAATTCGGCAACTACCAACTGCCGCTTGGCACGCCGGGCACGCTGATCGCCAGCGGGGGAACCGACATCGCCACCGGCAAGGCCTTCAAGGGTGTGCTCAAGGCGCCGGAGGGTTCCGGTGTCATCACCCCGCTGACGACCCTGCTGCACAGCTTCATGCAGCAGGCCGGGCTGGACGCCGCCAGCGCCCAGGCGCAACTGCAACAGGCACTGGGGCTGAGCGACGAGCGGGACTGGTTCAGTCTCGACCTCATCGCCATGATCATGGGTGCCGATTCCAGCCTCAGCGAGCAACAGGCCGCCCTGCAGGCGCAGATCGCCGCGATTCAACTGCAAACCTTTCTCGATATGGGTGCCGCCCTGCTGCAAGGACTCGGCATCGGCGCAAATGCCCAGGGCGGGCAGACGGCCCTCTGGGTTGCCCTGGTCAATCTGCTGGCCAATGGCGAGTCGCTGAATTTCACCAACCCTACGCAGCTTGGCAACCTGATTGGCGACGCCGCCGCGCAGGCCGGGGCCAGCCCAGCGCAGCTCAACCAGCTTAACGCCCTGGCCCAGAACGCTGGCCAGGCCCTGGCCAATCTCAATGGCCACCTCGCCGATCAGGCCAATGCCAGCGATCCCCAGCAGGGCCTCATCGGCATCGCCCAAGCCCAGTTCGTCATCGCCGGGCTCACCGGCTCGATGCAAAGCGGTGCGAGCAAGGGCAATCTCCTGAGCCTGCTGAATCAGACCCAGGGCAATGCCTGGACAACAGCCTTCACCGCCGCCAAATACCAACTCGGCGATCTGGATGGTGATGGCCAGAGTGATGCGGCACTGCGACCTCCGCCTGTATCCGCCCCCGGCGATACCACGGCCCCGACAATCAATAGCATCGCCCTCACCAGTGCCACCGGCAGCCAGAATAACAGCCTCAATGCCGACGATACCCTGACGGCCACGGTTACTTTTGCTGAAAACGTCACGGTCACCGGCAGTCCTCAGCTGGGCTTGAACATCGGCGGTACGCTGGTGCAGGCCGACTACAGTGCCGGCAGTGGCAGCAACAGCCTGACTTTTACCTATGTCATCCAGGCGGGTCAGACCGATGCCGACGGCATCAGCATCGACGCCAACAGCCTGAGCCTCAACAGCGGAAGCATCCGGGATGCAGCAGGCAACAACGCCAGCCTCAGTCATGCCGTTGTTGCTGCCAACGCCAATTACCTGGTGGACACCTCTGCCCCCAGCTTCACCTCGGGTGCCAGTGCCACCGCCATCAATGAAAACAGTGGTGCCAACCAGACCGTCTACACCGCGGTGGCCACCGATGCCAGCAGCATCAGCTACAGCCTCAAAGCCGATGGCGACCACGCCAGCTTCAGCATCGACGCCAGCAGCGGCGCGGTGACCCTGACCGACAACCCCAACTTCGAAACCAAACCCAGCTACAGCTTCACCGTCATCGCCACCGATGCGGCGGGCAACAGCAGCGAGCAGGCGGTGAGCTTGGGCGTCAACGACCAG
>JADGBD010000094.1:568-2572 GCA_015231665.1 Gammaproteobacteria bacterium | reverse complement strand
CGATGCGGCGGGCAACAGCAGCGAGCAGGCGGTGAGCTTGGGCGTCAACGACCAGACTCCCACCGCGACCCTGGCCTGGGCCAGCATCGCCAACAACGGCACCGCCACGGTGCAAAGCAACGAGGCCGGCACGGCCTATCTGGTGAAGGACCATGTCAGCATCAGCCAGCTCAGCGACATTACCGGCGCGGCCGACCGTTTGTGGAACAGCGTCGCCATCGGTACTGCCAACACGGAGGTCAATCTGTCCGTGGCGGGCCTGGAAGCGGGCATCTACAAGCTCTACGCGACCGACACCGGCGGCAATCTCTCCGCCGCCTCGGCCCACAGCGTGGTGGTCACCAATACCACAGGCAACGCCATCAGCCTCAATATGAGCAAGGACGAAAACTACGGCCAGCTCATGGCCCCGGTGTATGTGGAGGGGCAGTGGTATTTTATCTGGGATCTCAATGGTGATGGCCTGCATAGCGCGGTCCAGAACGCAGCAGGCAGATACAGCCCAGATGGGGACGAAATCAATAAACCAGGCTCCGGCTATCAATACGATTACGCGACCCACGCGGTGTTAGGGGGAATCTTTACCCAGGACGTCAACGGTGCTGGCAACGCCACGGCAACCAGCGACACCTACCGCTACACCACCCTGAACGGACTCAAACTCGCCCTGCCCACCATTGGGGAAGCCCCTTTCGCGGGGCACGGTCTGCGACCCGGAACCGCGGTGGATTCGGGCCTGGTGTCCAACCCCACCTACGATGACCTGCTGGCGATCGGGGATGCCCACAATGGCGCAGGCACGGATACCAATGTCGCCGGTGTGCCGGCAGACTGGGCAAGCGACCGGGTATACTGGGCGGCTACGCCCGGGCACAATGGCCACATCGCTACCCACCTCGCCAGCGGTCACGTATCTGACTGGTACGACAGCAACTCGTTTTACGTCGCCCTGCAGGTCTTGTCCGCCGTCACGCCGCCAGCCACCACCCTCAGCGGCCTCGACATCAGTGCCGACACCGGCATCTCCGCCAGCGACTTCAATACCAACACGGCCAGCCAGACCATCACCGCCACCCTCAGCGCCGCGCTGGCCAACGGCGAAAAGCTGCTCGGCTCGGTGGACAATGGCAGCACCTGGACCGACATCAGCGCCAAGGTGACGAATACCAGTCTGCAATGGGACGGGGCCACCCTGGCGGGCAGCAGCTCGATCCAGCTCAAGGTGCAGGACGCCGCCGGCAACAACGGTACCCTGGCTACCCGCAGCTATGTGCTGGACACCACCGCGCCCACCATCACCTCCGCCACCACAGCCACGGCCATCTGGGAAAACTCGGGCAGCAACCAGACCGTTTACACGGCAGCGGCCACCGATGGCAGCAGCCTGAGTTACAGCCTCAAGGCCGTGGGCGATCACACCAGTTTCAGCATCAATGCCAGCAGTGGTGCGGTCATCCTCACCCCCAACCCGGACTACGAAACCAAGAATAGCTACGCCTTCACCGTGATCGCCACTGATCTGGCCGGCAACGCCAGCGAACAGGCGGTGAGCCTGGCGATCAATGACCGCGCCGATGAATCCCCGCCCACTGCAGAGCTCAAAACCCCATTGTCATTCACCAGCGCAGAATCTGTCTCAGTGGACAGCACAGAGAGTGGCAAAGCCTACCTGGTGAAGAGCACGGTCACCGTAAATCAGCTCAGCGACATCACCAGCGCGGCGGATAATCTCTGGAACAGCGCCACCATTACCAAACCCGACCCGGTCACAGATCTTTCCCTAAGCGGGCTGAAGGCCGGGGTCTATCACCTCTACGCCGCCGACGCCTCCGGCAACCTCTCCGCCCGGGCAGACGGCAGCGTGCTGGTGACCAATACCGACAACAACAGCACGATTGAACTCCACCCGGGTGCGGTGGGTAAGCTCATCGCGCCGGTCTTGGTGGAAGGCCGCTGGTATGCCTACTGGGACCGCGATGGCAACAACAGCGCGGGCTTAGATGA
>JADGBD010000094.1:0-516 GCA_015231665.1 Gammaproteobacteria bacterium | reverse complement strand
CGGCAACGTCAATCCCGGCACGAACACCACCGAGATTTTCCGTTTCGCCACCCTGAACGATATCCGTCTCGCCCTGCCCACCCTCGGTGAAAACCCCTTGGTGACCGGTTTTCGACCGGGTACGACGGTGAACTCAGGCGAAACGGTGAACCCGACCTACGACGACCTGCTGGCGATCTGGGACGCCTATAACGGCTCTGGAACAGAAAAAGGTAGTTATGAACCAAATACTTATCTTTATGGAGATCCGCCGGGGTGGGGAACAGGTGTCTATTGGTCTGCTACGCCCTCGACAGCAGGTCACGCCGGCGTCGGATTCAGCTATGGCATGGTCTACGACGGCCCCGATAACGGAATCGGTTATGTGGCGCTGGAGCTCTTCTGAGGGTTCGTCGGCCGAGGCAGATTTTGACAGCCGGGGCAGCCATGGGCCGGGCCGACGATTACGCCTCGTCGGCCACGCCTTGGCCCGCGCCCTATGTTCACCCCCACGCCGGCCCGGGGTTCTGGTTTTGT
>JADGBD010000093.1 GCA_015231665.1 Gammaproteobacteria bacterium | reverse complement strand
CGCCGGCCCGCTTCGTCTGTGGCGATCGAAAGGTGGAGATCAGCCTGCCCTCCGACCAGAGCTATTCCAGTTATGCCCTGGCGCCGCTGCTGAACCTGGCGGTGCGCCGTCGCTGCCTGCTGGTGGGCGGGCCAGGCCGGGGCAAGACCGCCATCGCCATTCTCATGGGCGTGCTCTCGGGCTACTCGCTGCGGGAAATCCGCCGCGCCATCCAGCACGGTCAGCCGCAGATGACCATCGCCGATCTGCTCGGCAACCCACTGCCCTCGAGCCTGGTCAACGCCGAGTCAATGGACGATGTGAAGATCGCCTGGCGCAAGTGGCTGGGCATGCGTGTGAAGATCATCGATGAGTACAACCGCATCCCCACCCGCACCCAGTCGGCCCTGCTCACCACCATGGCCGACAACTACGCCGAGATCTACGACCAGATCTACGAATGCCCGCCGGCGGCCTGGTATCTGACCGCCAACGACGATGCTGGTGGCGGCACCTATCAGGTGATCGAGGCCCTGCGCGACCGCATCGACATCCTGGTCAAGGCGCTGCATTTCAACACCCGTTTTCTCGACGAATTGCTCATCCGCATCGAGGATGGCATCCAGCCCGAAGAGGTGGTCCCCGAGCAGATCATCTTCACGCCCGAGGAGCTTGATCGCATGGAGCGAGAGATTCTCGCCGTCACCTTTCCCGCAGTGCTGCGCCGCCGGCTGGAATTCTTCGCCGCTCAGTTCGAGTTCTTCGAGCCCGCCGCCAACCAGTTCGAGTACATGACCAAGGATACGGTGAAACTGTCCGGTATCGAATTCTCCGCCTTGGCCAGGGAGGAGACCGGCAAACAGGCGACTGCCGATCTCGGAGGCCAGACCCTCAACGGGCTCTCGGTTCGCGCCCTGATGACCTGCATCCACTTCATCAAGGCGATGGCCTACTTCCGCGGTGATCGCACCGTAACCTTCGAGGACATGCGCCAGATCATCCCCTTCGTGCTGCACGACAAGCTGAGCCAGAACCCCGATTCAGCGGTCTTCGAGCAGGAAGGCAACACCACCTTGCGGGTTGACCGGGTGAGCTGGATTCGCGGCCTGTTCGATGACGCCTGCAAGGAGTACGACCGCCTCTCCCTCGACACCGAGGACCCGGTGGCCACCATGGAGGCGGAATTCGAACGGGGTCTTGAAGGGCTGAGCGAGGCGCAGACGCGCAAACGACTGGCGGAAATCGAAGCGGTCCTACGCAAGTGGTCGTCCGGTCGCAAGCTCTACGGCCACATGTACGACGACATCCTCAAGCTGAAATACCTCCACCAGCGCTACAGCAATTATCTGGCTTGGCTGAAATGGCAGGGATGAGTGCGCAAGCCTTCGCCGACGCCCTGACAGGTCAGCGCGAGACGTTCAACCAGCGCTTCCTCCGCGCCCAGCAGCAGAACCGACGGCTGGACGGCGAGCGCTTCGCCGCCGTGCTGCGCGACCAGGCCGCGCCGGTCGCCGAGGCCGTGGCCAAGGTCGCTGCGGACAGGCTCGACCCGGTGGTGTCGGTGCTTTTCGACGTTTGCCTGCATCTGACCGGGCTGGAACTCATGGGGCCAGGTTCCCATCTGCCACAGCTGGATCGCGCCTTCCGGCAACTCCTGCCGACTCAGGCGGCGCTGATTGCCGAGGACCCCGAGCGACTGATCCGCAGCCTGAGCAACGCGGTGTACAACCTGGCGATGGAGCCGGCCGCCGATGCCGATCGCTGGATCGAGCTCATGCAGGCCCTGACGCCGTCGATCGAGACGCCCGAGCGCTGGCTTGAAGCAGGCAGCGTTGCCGCCTGGCGCTGCGGCATGGCCCATTACCGCGAGGGGGCATTGACCGCCGCTGCCCAGCTGCCCCGAGAGATTCTCGCCCCGCTGTTCGATCTGAAACCGGACGATCTACCGGAAGATCTCCTCGAGCGACTGGCAAACCCCTGGTATCGGCCCGCTGCGCATCCGGTCGAACCCTCACTGCATCTGGTGGGTCGCACCGGCGGCTTCCAGGGCTTCGGCGGTCCCTTCGTCGAGCCTCCCGAGGTGGCCCGCTTCGGAGATCAGCTCTATGCCTTCGATCGCCAACAGGCCTGGACCCTCTTTGCCGATGGCTTCGGCCTGGTGATGCGTCGTTACGGCACGGAACTGCCCCCCGGCGAGCCGGTGGAATGGAGCCAGTTCGGCCTGGATCGCAAAGGCAATGTCAGCCGGGGTGAGCTGCGGGCCCATCTGCCGCAACTGGCCGACTGGTCCTCCCTCGCCGCCACCGAGCACACCCTGGCCGTGACCCTGCCGCACAGCCACCACATCTTCCTCGTGGCGAGGCTCTGATGGGCATGGCAGGCGCCCAGTCTGACCCGGAACAACTGCTGCCCCTGTGGCGAGCGGCCTGGCAGCCGGCCCTCGAGGTCTGGAGTCGCTTCACCAAGCTCAACGAACCCCGCTGGCTGCTCAGTCGCGCCGATGAGAAACGCGAGGGCCTCAGCGGCAGTTTTGCCATGATCCGTCTGGATGATCACGCCATTCTGGTGAGCCTGCGCCAGGTGGCCGAGCAGGGACTGGGCGACTTTGCCAGGGAGGTGCTGGCCCACGAGATCGGCCACCACGTGCTGGCGCCGGCGGATCTGGCCGACAACGCCCGCCTGCTGGCGCGCCTGCGCGCCGCCCTGCCGGGCCTGACCCGGTTCGCCCCCTTTGTCGGCAACCTCTACACTGACCTGCTCATCAACGACCGACTGACCCGAGCCGAGGGACTCGATCTGCCCGGCCTCTACCGGGCCTTGCGTGGCGACCAGCAACCCAGCGCGCTGTGGAATCTCTACATGCGCATCTACGAGCAGCTCTGGTCATTGCAGGCAGGCACCCTCAGCACCCCGCCCATCACCCCCGAACTGCAGGCGGACGCGGGCCTGGGCGCGCGCATCCTGCGGGTCTACGGGCGCGACTGGCTGGAAGGCGCAGGACGTTTCGCCGCCCTGCTCTACCCCTACCTGGCGCAGGAGAAGGACGGCGCCAAAACCTTCGCCAGCCTGCTGGATGTGCTCGAAGCCGGTGCCGGCGAGGTCATCCCCGACGGCCTGGCGGAGATGGACGAGGACGAGGTGACCGACGTCCTGCATCCCCGCGACGATCCGGAACTCTCCGGCATCGACCTCCCCTCTGACGAGCCAGGGGCCATGGAGAACCCGGAGCAAGCAAGGCCCGAGGGGCGCGGTGGCCGGAAGCGGCGCTACCGCCGGCCAGCCGACTACACCGCGCTGATGAAGGCCACCGGCGTCAAGGTGGACGAGAAGCGGCTGCTGATGCGCTACTACCGGGAGCTGGCCCGACGTCACCTGATCCCCTTCCCGCAGCGGCAGGTGCCACGCGCCAGCGATCCCCTGCCCGAGGGGCTCGATCCCTGGGACACAGGAGAACCGATTGCCAGCGTCGACTGGCTGGAGTCGGTCAGCCGCAGTCCCACCGTCATTCCCGGTATCACCACCCTGCAACGCAGCTTCGGCAGCACCGAGGGCAGTGACCCGGAAAGACAACCGCTGGATCTCTATCTGGGCATCGATTGTTCCGGCTCCATGGTCAACCCTGCCCTTCAGCTCTCCTACCCGGTGCTGGCCGGCACCGTTGTGGCCCTGTCGGCCTTGCGCGCCGGCGCCAGGGCGATGGCCTGCCTGTCGGGAGAACCGGGCGAGTTCGACCAGACCGAGGGCTTAGTGCGCAGCGAAAGCGCCATCCTGCGCCTGCTCACCGGCTATCTGGGAACCGGCTACGCCTTCGGCGCCGGCAGGCTCAAGCAGAGCATCCTCGATGCCCCACCGCCCAAGCGACCGCTGCACATCCTGGTGATCAGCGATGCCGACTGGTTCTACATGCTCAATCAGTTCCCCGATGGCTGGCAGGTGGCTGAGCAGGCAGTGCACAAGGCCGGCGGCGGGGCCACGGCGGTGCTGAATATGCCCTATCGACAGGGAGGGGCGGAAAAGCAGGCGATCAAGCGCCTGCAATCGATCGGCTGGCGCGTGGCGCTGGTCTCCAGCGAAGCCGAGTTGCTGGATTTTGCCCGCGCATTCGCCCGCGCCACCTATCACAGGGAGGCCAGACCATGAGCCGCGAGGGGCCATCGCTGGAACATCTGCTGCGCCGCCTGACGGAGACGCCGAGCCTGTTTCTGGACGAACCGCTGATCCGCAAGCGCGGCAAGGTGGATCTGGCAGCAGTGGCCAGCGATCTCCTGCTGGCCATCGGCGGAACCCTGCCGACCCTGAAAGAGGCCAACGCCTTTCAACCGGCCAAGCTGGCCGAGCGCAACCCGGCTCGGCTGCTGCTCATCGCCTGCTGGCTACTCCACGATGACTGGTTTGTACAGCGCGCAGAGTTGCTCGGGCCAATCAAGACCCTGCTCGCCGAGGGGCTGCACGAACTGGGGAATCTCATCGATGCCGAGCTGTTTGTCACCGACCCCGAAAGGCGCGAGGAGTTGGTCCGTCTGGTTCTGGATGCCTTGCAGCTGCGCCCGGCCGGCGAGAGCCCCAACCAGGCTGCGGATCGCTTGAAATCACTCGATAGCCTGGAGCGAGAACGGGTGATCCGCGCCAGCCGCGCCCGGGCCGAGGCGGAGCGGGCGCGCAAGCTGCGCGCCGAGATGGAGGCCAGAGAGGCCCGGGAAGCGGCGGCCAAGGCCAATCGGGAGTGGTAGATGCACGCTGAATTCGAAGCCCGCAAAGCGCGCAACCCCCTGCTCACCGAGGCGGGCTGGCGGATGTTCCGCCTCCTCCACGATCACGCCGACGCCCCGCGCTGGAACTACCAGGTGGGTGATCGCCTGATCGCCGCCGATCTGCCCCCTGTCGCGGCCTACCGGCGTCGTATCGCCGAGCAGCGTCCGCGCTGGTCGCCCGAGCCACCCGAGTGGCTGGTCCGCTGGCTGGAGCAACTGCGTGCGCAGGTGCCGCTGTTTCGCCAGCGTCTGCCCCTGGGGTTCAACATCCGCCGGGACTGGGGCTACATCGAGACCATGCAGCGTGAGGATATCGCCCTGCGCATCGAGCAGCTGGTACCCCAGGATGCCGATCTTTCTCGCCTCATCGTTTACGAGACCAACGGCACCAGCACCGGTCACGCCCTCGACGTGCCCAACCATCCGGCCAGCGTGGCCCTCAACCATCCTCTGCTGGAGTTCGCCCTGGCGCAGCACGGGGTAAGGCCAGAGTTCTCCGCTCAGCACCTGGCCTGTGTCAACCTCGGCGCCGAGGCCCGCACTGTCATCTTCCCCAACGTCTTCGCCGTCTGGAACAACGCCGGCTTTGCCAAGGTCAACCTGCACGAGGCCAGCTGGGATGCCGAGCGGGCAAAACGCTTCTTCGCGCAGTTACAGCCGGAGTTTCTCACCGGCGACCCCATCGCCTTCGCCGAGTATGCGCGCTGGGGGATCGACTACCGCCCCAAGGCGATGATATCCACCGCCACCAGCCTTGCGGACGCACTGAAACAGGCCCTGCAGGCGCGCTACGCCTGCCCCCTGATCGATTTCTACTCGACCACGGAAACCGGCCCCATCGCCTACAGCAGCGCCGAGGGCGAAGGCTTCAGCCAGCTGCCCCCCGACCTCTGGATCGAGATCGTGGATGAAGCGGGCGCGCCCCTGCCTCCGGGCGAGATGGGCGAGATTTGCCTCAGCGGTGGGCGCAATCCCTACCTGCCGCTGCTGCGCTACCGCACCGGCGACTTTGCCCGCTTGCTGCCACAGGGAACGCCTGGCGATCCCGCGCCGCGTCTTGTCGATCTGCAGGCGCGCAGGCCCGTGCTTTTTCGCTCCCTGAGCGGCAGCCCGGTCCATCCCCTGGATATCGCCTATGTCCTCAGAACCCAGCTGTGGCTGCAGCATGAACTGCTGCAGCGGGCCGATGCCTCGCTGCGCCTGAGAATCCGGCCAGGGCTGGGTAGGCCCATCGATCAGGATGCCCTGCGCGCGGGCATGGCGCAGTTGTTCGGGGCATTGCCTTTGGAGATCATCGAAGATAGCCAGCTGGGCGCGCATCGGCCCGGTGGCAAGGTCATCGCCTATCGTTCTGAACTGCCAGAGATTCCGCCAGCGGAGGGTATTTCCTGAAGCGGCGCAGTATCCCCTCCACCTGCTGCAGGCGCTCTGCCAGGCTGCCCTTCAGTGCGAAATAGGGCATGCGTCGCTGCGTCAGCTCCGCGCGAATCTGCGCCTGCATGATCCGGCGATTCCCCTCGCCGGAGCGATCCCAGCTGTCGTCGTAGGGAATATCGTCCTCGCACAGCAGGAACAGATCGTAGCGGCGCGCCGTCTCCTCCGCCAGCGCCTCCAGACGGGGATCGACCCATCCGTGGTAGTAGCGGGCAAAGTGACGCGTGGTGCTGGCATCGGTATCGACAAAGAGAAAGCGGTTGGCCTGGGTCATCAGCACATCCTCGCGCCGGCGATGGCCCTCGGCAATCTCCAGCAGCTGCTGCGGCGAGAGTCGCCGATCTTGCTGGTGACGCGCCCAGTATTCTCTGCCGTACTCCGGCATCCAGCAGGTCGCATGATGGCGCGCCAGGGCCTCGGCCAGGGTCGTCTTGCCGGTGGAGGGGGCGCCCAGCAGGACCACCCGGCTTACCAGATCGCGATAGACCCGCGGCTCGAGAAAGTGGCGATTGTTGTAGGGGTCGGCGCGGATGGCGGTGGCCGAGATCGGCACCTGCTGGCGGGCCTCGTCCACCCGTCGATCCTCGGCCTGCAGGGCGCGGCTGACATGGGCGCCGTAGAACTCGCTGGAATAGAACCGGTCCACGCGACGGCCCGCCAACCGCGACAAGATGTATTCCTCGTGGCGACGCTGCAGCTCCGGGGCATCGCCCACCTCCAGCGGGCCGTCCCAGGCCTCGATCACCTCCACGCGCGGATAGATATCCCGAATCCAGCCGGCGCGCACCGGCAGGGGAACATCGGTGACATCAGGAGCGTGGTAGATCATCGCCAGCACCTGCTCGTTCTCAGCCAGGGCCGTTTCCATGAGCAGCTGGTGCCCCCGGTGCAGGGGCGCGAACTTGCCCAGCAAGAGCCCGGTAGTCATGCCGTCTGAGCGGCCGGCTCCGCGCCCAGCCAACTGCGGCGCCAGGCGAAGAAACCAAGTATCGCCAAGCCCAAAAACACCAGATAGAGCCCGCTGGTCAGCATCAAATCCCGTGACCAGTAGATGCCAATGGCAACGACATCGACACTGATCCACAGCAACCAGGATTCCAGCTTCTTGCGCGCCAGCAGCCACTGGGCCGCCAAGCTGGCCACGGTGGTAAAGGCATCGGCGTAGGGCAGTGCCGCATCGGTGTAGCTGGCCATCAGATACCCCCAGATCAGACTGACAACAGCTATCCCCAGTGGCCAGAGCAACAGCCCCGACGGCGCCACTCGGCTCACCTCCAGCCTGCCTTGCTCACGACCGCCATGCAGCCAGTGGTACCAGCCGTAGAGTTGCAGGCCAACGTAAATAACATGCAGCACG
>JADGBD010000092.1 GCA_015231665.1 Gammaproteobacteria bacterium | reverse complement strand
AGCCAGTTGCGCCTGAATCAGAACAGCATGTTGCAGATCAAGACAGTGGCGGATGCCGAAGAGTGGCAGCAGACCCAGGTCAAACTGCATCAGGGCCGGGCCTGGAGCCATGCCCGCCCAACCAAGACCGCCAAGCTCGATGATGCTCCGGCGATTTCCATGGAAACCCCCACCGCGACCCTGTCGATCCGCGGCACCGTTTGGCTGGTGGATGTCAGCGAGGAGGGTACGACGTCGCTGGTGGTGCTCTCAGGCCTGGTGGATCTGGCAAGCGAGCAGGGCAAGCTCAGCGTTGCCTCCGGCGAGGCGGCCAGGGTGGAGCGGGGCAAGGCGCCGGTAAAGTTTCAGCTGACCAATCCGCGCGACCGGGTGCAATGGGTGACCCCCTGGCGGCCTGACCCAGCTCGCTGGCTGGCGGGTAAAAAGCCGCGACATCTGGCGGCTGTCGTCGCTCTGATCGAACAGCAGGAATTCGCTCAGGCCGGCAACAAACTCAAGGCGCTGGCGCGGCGGGATGGCCAGGCGGCGCGCCTTTTGGCGGACCTGCACATTTACATGGGCGAGCTCAAACAGGCGATTGCCCTGCTCGCCCCCCATGCCCGCGAGGGTGCTGGTGATCCCTTGGCTTCGGCCTTGCTCGGCCAGGCGCTGCTGATGGCAGATGAGCAGGACAGGCTCAGGGCCTTGCTGGAGGCGGGTTTGCGCCATCACCCGGAGGCGGTGGAACTGCGCCTGTTGCAGGGGCGTCTGGCCCTGTTCGATGGCCAGGAAGCCGAGGCCCGCGCGGCCTTTGCTCAGGTGATCGAGCAGCATCCGGATAACCCCCGCGGTTGGCTCGGGCTGGGGGTGATCGAGGCGGAACTGGAGGACTACCGCAAGGGCCGTGCGGCCTTGCATGAATCCCTGCAGCGGGATGCCGAGCTGAGCGAAAGTCAGGCAGAACTGGCGACCCTGGAGACCAAGGCTGGCAACTTGGCACAAGCCGAGCAACTGTTTCAGGCCCTGCTGAGCACTCAGCCCGATGACTTTATCGCCCTGGCCGGCCAGGGGATGCTGCGCCTTAAGCAAGGCCGGCCGCGGGAGGCCCTGGATGCCTTCCTTCGCTCCGGGCTGGTGGCGCCGGATTATGCCCGTGGCTGGTTTTATTCCGGAGTGGCCTTTTATCAGCTGGGAGAGGCCGATCGCGCCATCGAGGCCTTCCGTCAAGCCTCAGTGCAGGATGACAAGGACCCCTTGCCCCATCTGATCGAGAGCCGCATCCACGGCGACCGGCTGGACTATGGTCGCTCCATCGCGGCAGCGCAGAAGGCGATGGTGCTGATGCCAAACCTCAAGTCGCTGAATCAGCTGGCCAACGATCAGAGAGGCAGCGCCAATCTGGGCAAGTCTCTGGCGGATTTTGGCATGGAGGCCTGGGCCAACCGCTACGCCATCCAGTCCTATTCGCCCTACTGGGCCGGCAGCCATTTCTTCATGGCGGACCGCTACACCGGGCTGTTTACCAAGAACTCGGAGCTGTTCAAGGGCTTCATCACCGACCCCACGGCCTTTGGCGGTTCCAATCGCTTCAGCAATCTGGTGCTGGGCCCCGGTCATTACGCCCGGATGGATTTGGAATATATCGACGATGCCTGGCCCCAGGCTACGGGGGCGCTGACCCTCAATGGTTTCAGCCTGAGCCCGCTGCCCTTTGCCTATTTTGCCCGTGGCATCCTCGCCGAGTCCGAGGCCAGGGATGATGACAGCAAGGGGCGTGGCGATGAGCTGACCCTGGGGCTGGGCAGTCAGCTGAATGAAGCCTTGGGACTGTTTGCCTTCGCCACCGATTCCGAAGTGAGCGTCGATCTCAATGGCAACAGCCGCTACGACGGCGAGTTGATCGTGGCTCAGACCCAGCACGCCTTGGGGATGAATATCAAGGTCTCACCGCGGAATCAGCTCTGGCTCAAGCTGGGCGAGGGCGAGCTCAAGGATAGCCTGGTGGGCGAGTTTGATTACGAAGGCGCCCGCTCAGGCCTGACCTATCTCGCCCGTACCGAGCAGAAGGATGTCCAGTTTCGCCAGGCCCTGGATATCAGTCAGGATAGCCGCCTGAGTTGGGGGCTGGAATACGCCGAGCAGTACAAGCCGACTCGCTTCGAGGTTTCTTTGGTTGGCCTGGAGCTGGAACAGAGCCGGCGGATGGAAACCCGGGATGCCTATGTCTCCCTGCATTCGAATTTATCTGAGCGCCTGGCGCTGCAGCTGGATCTGTACCACCAGGAGTTACAGCTGAATCAATCCGAGCAGTTGCTCCAGCCCGTGCTGTTTAGCAACAGCCTGCAGCGCACCCTGAATGAGTGGAATCCCCGGATAGGCCTGCAATACCAGCTGCAGCCGACCCAGGTGATCACCTTGGTGGGGCAGTCCTGGCGCCGCCCTGCCAGTGTCAATACCCTCGGCCAGGTGGATACCCTGGGCATTGCGGTGAACGATTGGCTGGTATCCGCCGGCGGCAAATACGAACGCGCCCGCCTGCAGTACGACGGCCAGTTCGGCGAGCGGCAGTTCTTGCGGGTCTATGCCGATCAGGAAAAGATCGACAACCTCAGCTTCGCCCTCCCGGCGATTACCTTTGACCTGGATCTGGAGTCCCTTAAAAGCCTGCAGAACAAGCAGGATGTGTTTACCGCCACGCCCTTTTTGGAAGCTGTGCCCAGTTTCGATCGCGGCGAGGTATCCAGCCTGGGTCTGAGCTATAACCGCCTGCTCAGCGACAGGCACAGCATCGCTCTGGATCTCGTGTTCAGCGATCATCAGCAAACAGGCCAGTATCCAGGCCTCAAGATTCCCTATGTGGCCGATTTCAAGGCGCGTCTGGCCAGCCATTGGTCCCTGCCCAATCGCTGGTTGCTCGGCGCTGCGGCTACCTACCGCAGCGAGCGGTTTGAAGATGGTGCCAATGAATACCGCCTGGCAGATGGCTGGAGCCTGGGGATGCTGGCCCATTGGGAGAGCGCCGACAAGCGTCTGAGCCTGCAGGCGGCGGTGGACAATATCCTCAGCGACAAGGCGGCAGGCATGGACTCGGAGCCCCATTATCTCGGCCGCATGACCCTGCGTTTTTGAGTTAGCAGCTATTTCTCCAGCGAGGTGGCGCCGTCCCAATGCTCGGGAGGGTTGGCTTCGAGTTTGTCCAGTCGTGCCAGAAAGAGTCGTGCCAGGGAGTCTTCGGGAATCAGGCGCTGGATTGACTCCCATAGGCTGCGCGCTTCGGCCCAGTTGCCGGCCAGATAAAAATCCAGGGCGCGACTGCTGGCCCTGGCCAGGGACTCCTCCTCACAGGGGGTAAATATCTTCACCGCCTGGGCCTTGCCCTTGACCTTGACCAGGTCTACCGGGCGCAGGCGAATCTGCTCGGCGACCACCTCGGCGGTGTTTTCCGAGAGCAGAATCCAGGTGCCGTAATACTTGTTCACCCCCTCAAGGCGTGAGGCCAGGTTGACCGTATCCCCCAGTACCGTGTAGTTGAAGCGCTCCTCCGAGCCCATGTTGCCCACTACCGCCGGCCCCGTATGCACGCCAATGCGCATGGCCAGCGGGCCGGTGGCGGTATCCCCCATCTCCGCACGCAGTTCCGCCAGTGCCTGCTGCATCCCCAGGGCCGCCTGTACCGCGTGCAGGGCATGCTGATCGTCATCCAGGGGCGCATTCCAGAAGGCCATCACCGCATCGCCGATGAATTTGTCCACCGTGCCGCGGTAGTGATGAATCACCCGGGTCATGCGCGTCAGGTAGCGGTTCATCAGGTTCGCCACCTCTTCCGGTGAGAGCTTTTCCGATATGGAGGTGAAGCCCGCCAGATCAGAGAACAGAATGGACATCTCCTTGCGCTCGCCACCCAGGCGCAGGGCATCCTGGCTGCCGATCATCTGGTTCACCACGTCCCCGGAAACGTACATGGCGAAGGCGGACTTGATCCCCAGGGCGCGCCGCCGCTCGGCCAGATAGGAACTCACCCCCATGCCGAAGTAGAGCAGCAGATAGGCTAGCAGCAGGTGGCTGAAAGGCAGCCAGAGGGATTGGGACTCCAGTAGCCAGAGACTGATGCCGGTGAGGCCGCCCAGGCTAAGCAAAATCAGCAGGCCGCTGCGCAGAAAATGCCACCAGAGCACCGCCGGCAAGGCGATGAGGGCGCTGATCGCCAGGGCGAGCAGTGCATGGCTGACGGGCGCGGGTTTGATCGCCATGCCCATGAGGGCGTTCTCCACCAGGTTGGCATGGATCTCTACCCCGGAAGTGAGGCGGCCGCCATCGAGCACAAAGGGGGTGGCGAACATATCCGCCTGGGCCGAGCCATCGTCCAGCGTCGATTTGAGATCACGCCCGATGATGACGATCTGATCCTGAAAAAACCCTTCAGGAATCGAGGGATCCTCGTTGACCACCTGATAGTAGGAGACGAAGGGGAAGGTGTGGGGTGGTCCCAGATAGCGGATCAGAGCGTTGGCGGGTATGCCGGGTTCCTCCACCAAGCCTGGCTGCATGGCAATCAGAGTGCGGATGATCTGCCGCCAGAAGGCATCGTCCTGCTGCGGGAAGCGACGCACCACACCGTCGTCATCCAGGCTGACGCTGGCCAGGCCGGTGGCGGCTCCCGCTTGGGTAAAGCGGGGCAGGGGGTCTACCCGTAGCCATTGGCGCACCGAGGCTGTCTCGTGATAGCCGGTGTCCGCTGCCAGCACCACTGCACCCAGGGTGTTTTCTATGGCCTGACTCAGGGCCAGGTCCTCCTCTTCGCTGGAGGCCTCGGTGAACAGGATATCGAAGGCAATCACCGCTGCGCCCTTGGCATGTAGCTTGTTCAGCAGTTGCGCGTGCAGACTTCTTGGCCAGGGCCACTGTTGGCCGATCTGCGCAAAGGAGGCCTCGTCGATGCTGACGATGGTAATGGGCAGCTGAGACTGCCCCGGCGGGTTGACCAGGCTGGCCAGATCGAACAACTTGTGCTCCACCAACTCCCAGGCGGGCAGATGATAGAGTCCCAGAGCGACAGACCAGGCGAGTACCAGCCAGGCCAAGGCGGTCAGGCTCTGGGAGCGGCTGGGGAGAAATCGGCTGGGTTTGATCCAGTTCATCGGGCGGCAGCAAGCTCAGGGATTCGAATGGGTCATAGCCTACCAGCTGGCCGGCAACCTGTGCCACGGCATTACTCTGAAACATACGTGGCAACTTGCGTGTCCCGGAGCGGATAAGTGGCGTTTCATGTTCAGGGGTGTCGCTGCTCGTTGCATGAGCGTTAGGCCATGACGTCAATGCCCTGAGCCGTGGAATCCGTGCTGGTCTCGCCAGCCTGGTCCCTGTCTTCCTGGCGGCGGAGTTCGACGCGGCGCTCGTGGGGCTCGCGGGTGTCGAGCAGCTGATCCTGCTTTTCCTGGCGGCGCTGCATTTGCCGGCGATTCTGCTGATTGCGGCCTTGGTGTTCTTGATCTTCATTGATCGGCTGAATTCGCTGGGTCGCCTGGGTTGGCGCCACGGGGCGGCGGGCCCGGCGCAGGGCTTCGGGCTGGTTGAGGTGGGTCAGCTTGACGTCGTCGTTGATATCGGTAATTCGCATTGCGGCTCTCCTTACCCTAAAGGTAGCTGAAAACTGAACGGATTTCCCAGGCGCCGGGTCGGGCACTGAGGTAGACCATGGGGAGGGGCGCGCTTCAAACCTTGCTTTCCAGCCGCCTCCTCACACTTGGCCACCAAAGCAGCCAATCGTTTTGGTAGCATGGGGCCTTTCCATCAGACCCCAGCGAGAAACCCCCGTGAAACTCAGTGTTCAGCAATTCCGCGATTGGCCGCACAAATCCATCACCCTGCTTGGCATGTCCGGGGTGGGCAAGACCTACCTTTCGACCTTGCTGCGGCGGCACGATTGGTTCCATTATTCCGGTGACTACCGCATCGGCACCCGCTATCTGGATGAGCAGATTCTCGATCTGATCAAGCAGCAGGCGATGCAGGCGCCCTTCCTGCGCGAACTGCTGCGTAACGACTGGATCTATATCCGCAACAACATCAAGGTGGATAACCTCGGCCCGGTGCTGTCCTTCGTCGGCAAGCTGGGTGACCCGGCCCGTGGTGGCGTGCCCCTGGATGAGTTCGTCCGCCGCCAGGCGGAGTACCGCAAGGGCGAGATCGCCGCCATGCGCGACGTGCCCGAGTTCATCCGCAAGGCGCGCGAGATCTACGGTTACAACCACTTCATCAACGACGTCGGCGGCTCCCTGTGCGAGCTGGACGAGCCGGGCATAGTCGAGTTGCTGGCAGAGCACAGCCTGATCCTCTACATCCAAGCCACCAATGCCGAAGAAGAGGACATGCTCATCCGTCGCGCCCAGAGCGACCCCAAGCCGCTCTACTACCGCCCCGAGTTCCTCCAGGAGCAGCTGGTGATCTATTTGGCGGAAAAGGGCCTGAACTACGCTGCCGAGATCGAGCCGGACGATTTCACCCGCTGGGTCTTCCCGCGCCTGTTCCGCAGCCGCATCCCGCGCTATCAGGCCATAGCCCAGCCCCACGGCTACACCGTCACCTCGGCGGAAGTGGCCCAGGTGCGCGATGAAACAGACTTTCTCGCCTTGCTGGAAACGGCCATCGCCCGCACGGAGGCCTGAGCATGCCGATCATCGCCCACAACGGCCTGCCCAGCTACGCCCGCCTGCGCGAGGAGGGCATGATCGTCCTGCCCAAGGAAAAGGCCGACCAGCAGTACATCCGCGAGTTGCACATCGGCCTGCTCAACATGATGCCGGACGCCGCCCTGGCCGCCACCGAGCGCCAGTTCTTCCGCCTGGTGGGGGAGAGCAATCCCATCGCTCAGTTCTACCTGCACCCCTTCAGCCTGGATGCCCTGCCGCGCAGCGACAAGGCCCAGGCACACATCGACCACTATTACGAGCGCTTCGACGACCTGCGCCAGCAGGGCCTGGATGCCCTGATCATCACCGGCGCCAATGTCGCCGGGCCGAATCTGGCGGATCAGCCCTTCTGGCGGCCGCTGATCGAGGTAATCGACTGGGCCGCCGAGCACGTCACCTCGACCCTCTGCTCCTGCCTGGCCACCCACGCCGTGCTGGAATTCCGCTACGGCCAGAAGCGCGTACCCCAGGCGGACAAGATCTGGGGCGTGTTCCCGCATCAGGTGCTGGACCGTCGTCATCCCCTGGTCAACGACGTCAACACCCGCTTCGATGTGCCCCATTCGCGCTGGAACGCCATCTCCCGCCGCCAGTTCGAAAGCGCCGGCCTGCGCGTGCTGGTGGAAAGCGCCGAGGTGGGCGTGCACCTGGCCACCAGCGAGGACGGCCTGCGCTTCGTCTTCTTCCAGGGCCACCCGGAGTACGACACGGTGTCCCTGCTCAAGGAATACAAGCGCGAGCTAGGCCTCTGGCTCGCCGGCAAGCGCGAGCGACCGGGCTTTCCCGCCAACTATCTCGGCCCGCGCGAGCAGGCGATGCTCAACGAATTTGCCGGGCGCCTGCAGCAAGGCGATGCCAAGGACCTCAGCGAC